>CAYTGC010000005.1:0-56070 GCA_964437195.1 uncultured Myxococcales bacterium
TGAACAACAGCGACGATGGCCGCGCAACTACGCACAGATGTCGTACATCCGTGCGACGTTGCGGTGGGTGATGCGTCGTGACAGACGGACTTCGCTGCGGAACCTATCGAGGACACGCGGCAGACTGACCACTTCTCGGCGCAGGACCTTGAGGGCCACAATCTCACCCAGTTCGATGTCGAGCGCGCGGTAGACGGTGCCTGTCCCGCCGGCGCCAATCAAGCCCTGGAGCTGGTAGCGGCCACCGAACAGGGCCGGTACGACTTCCGAGCGCTCATCGAGAGTGATGCGACTTCCTGAGGCAGCACCGGGCTGCGCGGTGCGGGTACTGGTTTGGATCTGTGGACTCTGATTCTTCATGACCGGTTGCCGATCTTATCAGGCTCTGCGCAGGTCTGGCCCTGCGGTGCGAGCAGCGTGGTCCCGCGTGGAGCTTGGCAAATGCCACCCCTCGCGATCACTGCGACAGTTTTATGGGTAGGTCGTGTTTCGGGCGCTGGCAAGCGCCGGTTTTGCGGAGAACCAGTGTGGTGGGGAGTAACAACTTTCGCTCGCTCCGGTGTTTAATCGGTGCCCTGGAGTGGCGCGTTGGCGATCGATGTCGAAGAACTCTACACAAGGTACGGACCGATGGTGCTGAGACGGTGTCGGAGCATGCTTCGTAGTGAGGCCGAGGCTGTCGATGCGATGCACGACGTCTTTGTCGAGCTGCTGCGTCGGCGAGAACTGCTCGATGCAGATTCAGGCTCCAGTCTTCTTTATCGCGTAGCCACCAATGTGTGTCTGAATCGACTGCGCAGTCGCTCTCGTCGCAAAGAGGAGCCAGGGGACGATCTGATCGACCGCATTGCCATTGCGAGTGCCGCAGATCAAAGCGAGGCTCGGGCCTTGCTCGACCGCCTGTTCGCGCGTGAGCCGGTGTCGAGTGGAACCATTGCTGTTTTGCACCTACACGACGGAATGACGCTTGAAGAAGTCGCAAAGGCTGTCGGTCTTTCGGTGTCAGGAGTCCGCAAGCGGCTCCGTCGATTGGAAGAACGGCTGCGCGAGCTGGAAGGACAGCGTCCATGAGCAAGCCGAAACCCAATCCGCTGCAGCTAGAACAGGCGCTGCTTGGTGAACTGCCCGACGGGGAAGCTCTGCCAGAGGGGAGCGAATCGCAGGTCGAAGCGCTGCGGCAGGAAAACCAGCAGATTCTCGACCGCTATCCGGCATCGCGAGTTGCCAAGGAAATCCATCGTCGGCTCGAAGAACAGCGCACTCCGCAGCGTCGCTGGGCCATGATCTTGCTCCCAGCGGCGGCTGTGCCGCTTGTGCTGGCAGCCGTGATGTGGGGAGCTCGCGGGCCGCTTTCGCGCCCTGGATCCGTTGGGGATGAATCCACGGCCCTTGGTCCTGACACGGACGTGCAGCTCAAAGGGAGCGGGCCCGAGCTGCGCGTCTATCGAAGGCGTGCTGGAGCAGCGCCAGAACGCCTGCACGACGGGAGCGCTGTTCGCGAAGGTGAGGTCATCCAAGTTGCATATGTGGCAGCGGGCCGGTCGGCAGGGGTGATTGTCTCGATTGATGGCAGTGGAAACGCAACGCTGCACCATCCAACGGCGGCGGCAGGCGCGACAGCTCTGCAGCGTGGCGGCGAACAGCCGTTGGCAAGTGGCTACAAGCTGGACTCCGCTCCTCGTTTTGAGCGGTTCTTCTTCGTGACCGCGAAGACCGGAGACGCCATCGATGTCGGACAAGTGCTAGCTGCTGTCCGAACACTGGCAGCACAGCCAGAACCGGTCCGTGCGTCGCTGACCTTGCCTGCGTCACTAGACGTGTCCTCGCTGACCCTGCGCAAAGAGGTTCCATGAGGCGGTCGGGGGTTGTCTTGCTGGCTGTCGTGCTGACGATGCTGGGCTCAGACTGTGCCTTTGCGCAAGTCGGCACGAGTGCGGGGCTCCGTCGGTTTACTCTTCTGGTCGCCAGTACCGACGGTGGGCCAGGGCGGGCGCGACTGCGCTATCCCAGCAAAGACACCGACGCACTGGCGCGAGTGCTTCGCGAGATCGGCGGCGTGGACGGCAAAGACATTGAAACGCTGGTGGATCCAGACGGCGCAACCGTCGAAAAGAAGCTGATCGAGCTGCGACAGAAAGCAGCGCAAACCGAAGGTCCGAAACAGTTTTTCTTTTTCTATTCCGGGCATTCCGATGAGCGCGGCCTGCTCCTCTTCGGTAGCCATCTCGAATATGCGCGGCTGCGGTCGCTCATCACTGAAATACCCGTCGACGTTCATATTGGGATTCTCGACTCGTGTGCAGCGGGGGCATTTGCACAGCGCAAAGGCGGTGCTCAAGTCGACCCGTTCCTTGTGCAAGTGGCACCGAATGTGAGTGGCCATGCTTTTCTTACTTCCACGTCGGAGCGCGAGGCCGCCCAGGAATCGGGCCGTTTGCGCGGTTCGTTTTTTACCCATGCGCTCGTGACCGGACTGCGGGGCGCTGCGGATAGCGACGGAGATCAGCGCGTCACACTGCAGGAAGCGTATCGATTTGCATTCGATGAGACATTGGCTCGGACCGAGGCGACACTGGGGGGTCCGCAGCATGCGACGTATGACATCCAGCTTGTCGGACGAGGTGACTTGGTGCTCACCGACTTGCGTGCGGGCTCGGCTCGATTGTTTATTCCCGAGGGAATTCAAGGTCGTGTGATTGTCCGCGACGCTCGGGGTGCACTTGCCGCAGAAGTGAGCAAGCCGAGCGGTCAGAGCAGTCTCGCGCTTTCATTACAGCCCGGGCCGTATCGAATCACCGTCTTTGAGTCTCAGCGAGTGCGTCGGGCTCAAGTCTCACTGCCGCCGCAAGGTCTGTGGCTCGCACTCGGCGAGCTGCGCGATGTGCCTATCGAGATTGCCACCGCTCGCGGATCCAGCCTCGAAGTGGCAGAGGAGAACGAAGCGTTGGCGCCGGGTGAAGCAGATCCGAACTACCGAGTGCTGCCAGGCAATGCAGGCATCATCCCACCGTGGTCGGTAAACGCGATCGAAAAGCAGCGTCCCGTCGTGAACTACTTTTCCCTAAACCTTGGGTGGGGCAAGGCGGCGCGGCTGTACGGTGCTGAGCTTGGCATTGTCGGTGCATACATCACCGAAGAGGTCGCGGGACTCCAAGGCGCAGCTCTGTTCGCCTACAGCGGTGGACGTACCCGAGGCGCGCAGTCCAGCTTTGGCGTCAACATCGCCCGTGGCGACGTCTTCGGTGCACAGCTTGGCGCGGTCAATGTGAGCCAATCTGATTTGATCGGCCTTCAGGCCTCGATGGTGAATTACTCGCGGGGCGACCTGCGAGGATTGCAAATCGGCGGGGTGAACATTGCGTCTGGTGCCGTCTATGGCTTGCAAGCCTCTTCGGTAGGCTACGCAGCCCGCGTGTACGGCCTGCAGCTTGGTGGCATTGGCATCGCGGGACAAGTGGCTGGAATGCAGCTATCGGGAATCAATGTCGCAAGTGGCCGCGTCCGTGGCGTGCAGCTTGGGGTAATCAACATTGCCGACGATGCGGACATCGCCATTGGCTTGTTTTCCATCTCGAAAAAACATGGCGCTTTCGTGGATCTGTGGATGAGCGACAGCGCGGCCATCAACGTCAGCATCAGGCTGCCCGCTCGGTACAGCTACTCTCTGGTATCGGCGGGCGTTCATCCTGCCGGGGCTGGCGCAGGATGGCAGTACGGGCTTGGATTCGGTTTCCACGCGCCACTCAGCGACCGCTTGTACGGAGAAATCGACGACACAGTCTACGGCGTTCAGCCCGGCTTTGCGTCGCTGGAGATGCCGTCCGTTCTGAACGTCACCCGAATCGTCCTTGGCGTTCGCATCGCCCGTCGGTTCGCGGTGTTCGGCGGCATGACCTTCAATATGCAGTGGGGCTTCAAGCAGGACGAGGATCCCGTGCGACCAGGCTTTGACCTTGGCTCAGCCTCGATGCCAATCCCTCACTGGCGTCTGTGGCCGGGCTTCGCCCTGGGCATGACCATCTGAACAGGCCATTCCTCCCTCGTTCCTCGTTGGACCCGTCTCCCTCGGAGCACGCCGTGAAATAGGTTCATCGGGATCTCAAGCCAGAGAACGTGCTTTTGGCGAAGGATGGGCGGGTGGTGTTGACGGACTTCGGGATTGCTCGCGCGGTTGAGCAGCCCGAGGTCGAATCGGGGCAAGCCGGGCTGCTTGGAACGCCGGAATACATGGCACCGGAGCAGGTGGATGGGTCCGCGGAGATTACCCCTGCGACGGACATCTATGCGCTGGGGGTGACGCTGTTCGAGATGCTCACGGGCAAGCTCCCGTTTGTCGCGCAGACGCCGATGCTGACGGCCATGCAGCGTCTCTTCCACGAGCCGCCGGATCCACGCTCGGTGGTTCCGGATTTGCCAGTGCCGCTTGCGGACCTGATCCTTCGGTGTTTGCGTCGGGATCCCAAGCAGCGGCTGCCCAGCGCCGGTGATCTGGCCCAGGAACTTTCGCAGTTTCGGGCGTCTCGCACGACGCTAAACCCCGCACCGTCGAGCACATCGGGAGGATTTGGCGCCCAGACGGCAGACGTCGTTTCGTCGCGACAGAAGTCGGTGGCGGTGTTGCCGCTGCGCAATCAGGGCACCAGCGACGACAACTACTTGGGAGAAGGACTCACCGAGGAGCTTATCGACGCTCTGTCGATGGTCAAAGGTGTTCGTGTTCGCAGCCGCGGCGTGTCGATGAGCGTGCGGGGCGATACGCGCGAGCCCCGGGCACTCGGAAAAGAACTGGGCGTACAGCTCGTCGTGGACGGAACACTGCGTCGAATCGGCGATGCGATCCGGCTCACAGTGCGGCTCATCAACGTCGACGATGGTTTTCAAGTCTGGGCGCAGCGTTTCGATTCGAAACTGGCGGACCTGTTCGCTCTATCGGACTCGGTGACAGCTGCGCTGGCTCAGGCGCTGACCAGCCAGCTTGGCCAGACCGTCGAGCGCGCGAAACTGAGCGACGCGCAGGCGATCGAGAAGTACTTCAAGGCTCGTCAACTGTATCACTCGAGCGCGTCGTCAGCGCTGCCAGAAGCCATTGCCCTGTTTGAAGAAATCCTCGTCGGACGTGAGAACGATCCCAAGCTGCTCGTCAGCTATGCGCTGGCGCAAGCACGGCTGTGGTTCTTCGGCAACCTGGAGGCGGCGGAGAAGGCGCGGGCGGCAGCAGAGCACGCGCTAAAGGCGGCTCCAAACAGCGGCGAGTCGTTCCTTGCGATGGCAGTGGTGAAGTTCCAAGATGCCGATCTGGCCGCGGCTGTGCTTGCACTGCGACAGGCGCTGATGCGGGCACCGACGCTGGCGGAAGCACACGATCTGATGGGTCGAATCCTCATCGAGACAGGGCCACTTCAGGAAGGGCTGCGGGCGCTGGTGATCGCGATGGACATTGATCCATCGCTTTTGCGACTGAAGGTAGAGCAGGCCCGCGTCTATGAACTGCTCGGACAACCGAAGAAAGCCGACGAGATCTTCACGAAGTCGAGCTTCAATCCGCTCAGCGCCGGTTACAGCGCAGCGCTGCGGGCGCGGATCTGCCTGTGGCGACGAGACCGTTCTCATGCACAAGCGCTTCTGCGAGAGATTGAGAACGGGCTGGCGATGCCCGAGGCGATGCGCCAGATGATTGAGTCGGTGGCGTACGATCGTCACGTTGATATTCACAAGCTCATCGATGGCATGCCAATCCGACGGAGCGGAAGCCAGCGTGGCATGACGCTGTTTTATCAGCTCTCCGCCGAGTGGTATTGCTATCTCGGGGACTATCAGCAGGCGCTCCGCGCACTCACGCCGGCCGTCGACAATGGCCTGATGGATCTGATGTGGCTCGACAACTGTCCGCTGCTGAAGCCACTGTCGAACGATGCTCACTTCCATGCGCTGCGACGGATTGTCGAGGGACGAGCACGCAAGGTTCAGGCCGCCCTGACGCAGCCACTCTCGTAGCTCACCCCAGGGCATTTTCAGGTGGTCAAGTTCCTACACATGACCACAGCATCGTCTTCCGCCTCTCCCGTCGCGAGCGCCGGATAATAGCGCTTGCGAATCGTCTGCGTGCCAAAGCCGAGCTGTCGGTAGAGTGCGAGCGCCGGAACGTTCCTCGCTCGTACTTCAAGCCACAGCATCGAGCAGCCATTTTGGCGCAGGTGCGATTGGCTCAGCTCAAGCAAACGCTTGGCGAGCCCTTGTCGCTGCTGCGTCCGAGCAGTGGCAATCTGGAGCACAGTCGCTTCGTCGAGAACTTGCTGAATCAAACAGTAGGCCGAGAGCACGCCCTGTTCATCTTCTGCGACGGCCAGCAGCGTACCCGGCTGCGCAATGGTTTCAGCGAGCGACTGGGCTCCCCACGGGGTTTCGAGGAGCGCTGCCTCAAGCGAGGCGATGGCATCGACCACCGCAGGGTCTGGCGGCGCAGTGAGCAGTCGACAGAAAATCATGCACGGCTGCAATACCACAACCGGCGCACAAGGACATTTGCAGCAGAACGGGCTACGAGCCCTTGCTCACCCGCGACAGCATCGCCTGAAAGTCCTTTGCTTCGATGTCGTGGCGCGTGATGTCCTGTTTTTGGGCCAGGAGCGATCGAATGTCGGCGAGGTCTTGTTCGTTGAGGTCGTCTGACTCGATTGGCACAGGCTGTCCGGGTGCCTCGCTCTGTATTCCGCTCTCAGGTCCTGTCGGTCCAGAATCTTTTGCCATGCTTGACCCCATGTTTCTATACTCGCACGGTTATGCGAGTCCCTCTTATTGATCTTTCGGCGCAGTATCAGAAGATTCGTGGCGATATCGACTCGGCAGTTGCCCAAGTACTGGGCTCGGGCCGCTATGTGATGGGCCCCGAAATCCAAGAATTTGAAAAAGAGCTGGGTCAATACCTCGGTGGCAAGCATGTCATCGGAGTCACCTCAGGGACCGATGCGCTGCTTTCGGCTGCGATGGCGCTCGAAGTGGGACTTGGCACCGGGAAGTCGTTCCGCTGCACCCGCGACGCGGAGGTGCTGACCACGGCCTACAGCTTCTTCGCCACACCAGAGACCGCCGTTCGGCTCGGGGCCCGTCCGGTGTTCTGCGACATTGCCGAGGGCAGTTTCAACGCCGACATCGACGACATGCTGAGCCGGGTTGGGAAGAACACGGTGGCGATCCTGCCCGTCCACATGTTCGGCCTGCGAATGGACGTCAGTCGGCTCGTGGCCACTGGAATCCCGGTCATCGAAGACGCGGCGCAGACGCTGGTTCCGGGGATTGCCGAACAGTCTGCTGCTGCGACGCTGAGCTTTTTTCCCACCAAGAACCTTGGTGCAGCCGGTGACGGAGGCGCGGTCGTGACTGGCAGCGCCGAACTGGCGGACAAGCTGCAGATCATGCGGCAGCACGGCTCGCGGCCCAAGTACGTTCACCATCTGTGGGGCGGCAACTTCCGACTCGATCCGCTGCAAGCGGCAATCTTGCGCGTGAAGCTCCGACATCTCGATGACTGGCAGTCGCTGCGACGCCGCAATGCCGCGAGGTACCGGGCGTACCTGGCTGAACTGCCGGTGGTACTACCCGAGGAACACGCGACGCACGTATATCACCACTTCGTGATCCGGGCGCCGCGGCGAGATGCGCTCAAGGATTTTTTGGCCAGCAAGCAGATTGATACCGAAGTCTACTATCCGCTGGCGCTGCACCTTCAGCCGTGTTTCGAGCAGTTTGGTTATAGGCCGGGCAGCTTGCCGCGCGCCGAGGCTGCCTCGAAGGAAGCACTCGCCATCCCAGTTCACCCCGACTTGTCGCTCGAACAGATCGACTTTGTTGCGGAATCCATCCGGGGCTTCTACCGTTCCTAGCTCAACATGAGCGGAACAAGCCTCCCGTCCCCGTCTTCCCAGACCCCGCCAAATCCTCCTCCGGTGCGCGTTGCTGTCGTCGGTGCCGGATATTGGGGAATCAATCACGTCAGAACCTTTGCTCGACTACCTGGCTGCGAGCTGCACCTCGTCTGTGACTCAGACCCAAAGAACCTCAAGCGGGCCAAAGGCCTGGCCCCAGCGGCCCGACAGACGAGCGACTTTGCCGCCGTTTTGGCCGACCCGACGATTGATGCGGTCGTGCTGGCGACTCCGGCGGTGCTTCACGCGGAGCAGTCGATCGCGGCGCTGCGGGCGGGAAAGCATGTCCTGGTCGAAAAGCCACTCGCTCTCTCGGTGAGCGATGCGATGGCAGTGAAGGCGGCAGCGGACGCGTCGGGCAGAGTGCTGATGGTCGGCCACCTCATGCTCTATCACGCCGCGGTGCTCCGTCTGCGCGAGATGATCCAAAGTGGCGACATCGGCGAGCTTTACTACCTGTATTCGCTGCGGGTGAATCTCGGCAAACTGCGTCAGGACGAGAACGCGATGTGGAGCCTGGCTCCGCACGACATTTCGATCATCCTGTATCTGCTCGGGAGGAACCCGGTTTCCGTCGCGGCCCGCGGGCATGCGTACCTTCAGCCAGGCGTCGAAGACGTGGTCTTTTTGAACCTGCTTTTTGGCGACGGCAAGATGGCTCAGATCCAGGTCAGTTGGCTCGACCCGCGCAAGGAGCGTCGTTTGACGGTCGTCGGCGAGCGGCGGATGGTTGAGTTTGATGACTCGCATCCGACGGAAAAGCTGCGCATCTACGACAAAGGTTTTCACCGTCCGCCGGAGTTTACCCAGTTTGGCGAATTTCTGACGGTGCGCAACGGTGACATCCACATTCCTCATCTCGACTTGCCCGAGCCGCTCAACGTCGAGTGTCGCCACTTCATCGAGAGCATTGTCGCCGGGACTGCGCCGCGAACGGGAGCCAAGGAAGGACTCGACGTGATCCGAGTCCTCGACGCCGCCGGACGGTCGCTCAAGAACCAGGGCGTTCCCGTTGCCATCGAGGCCGACTGATGGCTGCGATGCGCTGGTCTACTTTGCTGTCGTCTCGGCGGATTCGTAGCGACGGCAGTGTCGAGCCGCTTTTGCAAGACGAGCCACCGCTGCGAACCGACTTCCAGCGCGATGCCGACCGGATCTTGTTTTCGCCGGCGTTCCGACGGCTCAAGGACAAGACGCAGATCTTTCCGCTGCCCGAGAATGATCTCATTCACTCGCGACTGACGCACAGCAACGAAGTCGCGGTCATTGGTCGCTCACTCGGTTTTGCTGTCGGACGAGAGATAGCCGTGCGGCATGGCGAAGATCCGACTCGCTCGTGGGCGCAGGACTGCGCCGACGTGGTCTGTGCAGCTTGCCTCTCGCATGACATCGGCAATCCGCCGTTTGGTCACTCGGGCGAAGATGCGATTGGTCGCTACTTTCGGAGCGATGGGGCACAGTCGCTGTTGCGGAGCGCAGGTCTGTCGGAGCGCCAGCTTCTGGATCTGACCCGCTTCGAAGGCAACGCCCAGGGCTTTCGCATCTTGACTCGGCTTCACGATGAGCCTCGACTCGGAATGCGACTGACTGCGGCGACGCTGGCGGCATTTAGCAAGTATCCCCGCGAGTCGGGCGACGATCTGACTGATCCGTCCGTCGTGTTTTTGAAAAAGCCCGGCTTCTTTCAGTTGGAGCGCGCCGTTTTTTCTGCGGTTGCGGACGAGGTTGGACTTCTGCGCCGGGGCGGCAGTGGGCTGTCGTTTGCGCGGCATCCGCTGGCGTATCTTGTCGAGGCTGCCGATGACATCGCCTACTGCATCCTGGACCTGGAAGATGGGCTGCGGCTGCATCTGGTGCCTCGGCAAAAAGGACTTGATGCGCTGCGTGCCGTCGCAGAAAAGACGCCGCATTTTTCGCCGCCTGAGGACGACGAAACGGACGATGTCGTCGAGTATCTGCGGGCTCGTGCGATCAAGCAGCTCCTCATCGAGACCCAGCAGGCGTTTATGGACTGCGAGTCGAGCATTCTGCTTGGCCAGTATCACCAAGGTCTGCTCGATGGCGTTCCCTCGGCGCAGCTCTTGCGCAACATCCGTGGACTGAGTGAGACGTACTGCTACAGCAGTCGGTCGGTGCTAGAGATCGAGCTTGCCGGCTATCGACTCCTCGGTGAGCTGCTGGCTGAGCTGGTGCCTGCCGCGGTCAAGTCGGCCTCCGATCGCTGCCTGCATGAGCAGAAGCTGTTGCGACTTTTGCCGCGGGTACCCGATGAACCGACCGCCTATGAGCGGGTGCTGCGGGTGACGGACTTTATCTCGGGCATGACAGACAGCTATGCCGTGTCGCTGTATCGCAAGCTGCGTGGGATCTCACTTCCTGGGAGCGTGCGCTAGTGAACCTGGACACGGTGAAGCTGGTGTTTGCGTCCCCGCGCGTGTTGCCGCCCGCATCGAAGCTAAAGGGGCGCGTTGCCGTCTTGGATGTGGCGTTCGTCGCCGACGAGCTGGGGACATCGTTTGAGGCAACCACGCTCAAGCTGATCCGCGATCTGGGCGATCGGCTTGCCGTGTGGGTTGATCATCATGATCACGACAGGCATTCCGACTTCGCCTCTGACCCGCGATTTGTCCTCGCCAAAAAGTCTGAACACGGCGCCTGCCCCGAGATGATCGACGCGACGCTGGTTGCGCGCACGGGTCCAGTTGACACCATCTTGTGTCACCTCGACCTCGACGGACTGTACGCTGCCGCCAAGTGGATCCGAGGCGGGATCGAGCCGTATCCGGGCGCCGACGATGACGCACGGGTGATCGACACGCGCATTGGCACGCCGGGCCCGGTCGCTGATCGCATTGATCGTGCCCTGCGTGCTCACTTTCGCGACGATGATTTAAAGCAGGCGATTGTGCGCTATGTGGTCTCGGGTGCTACAGCCACCGACCTGCGTCAGCGCATCGACCGGGCGGCTGCCGACTTCGACGACATGGAAAAAGAAACCCAGCGTCTGTCGGTTCTTTACGAGCCGCGGGGCAGGGCGGTCTTCATCGATGCGCAGGCACACGCGCGAACCACGTTCGACAAGACCGAGCTGCTCTTGCGCGGACAGGCGCTGGCCAAGGTCGCGGTGGTTCGGCACGCCGGTTATGTGACGCTGGCCGCTGCCTTCGATTCGGGCATCGACTTTCTCAAAATGTTCGGAATCTCTGGCGGCATGCCGACGCGCGTGACCATGCCGGAAAAGCGGCTCACCGAGGTTCTGGCGCGACTCAGCGAGATCGACTGAAGCGTCGATTTCTGCGGTTGACCCTGTGATTTCGCTTTGTTAACGTCCGGCCACTTTTTGCGAAAGCCCCATCGACATGGCGACGACGACGCTCCGAACCTATACCTTCATCGACGCTCTTCAGCCGCAGCTGGCGAGCTTCATGGGCAAGACGGCGAAAGGCTTCCTGCCAGTCCCTGGTCAAGCCTCGCTGTTCGTCGAGATTGCCCCTGGTATCGCCATCAACCGAGTGACCGACGTAGCGCTCAAGGCGACCAAGGTGGCACCCGCGCTGCAAGTGGTTGAGCGCGCCTACGGACTGCTCGAAGTGCACGACTTCGATCAAGGCGAGGTCCGGCAGGCGGGCTCGGCAATCCTGGGGCACCTCGGGATTTCCGAGCAGGATCGCTACAAGCCACGGGTGCTGACGAACCAAATCATCCGCGCGATCGAGCCGTATCAGGCGCAGATCATCAACCGCAACTCGCAGGGAATGATGATCCTTCCTGGTCAGTCGCTGTTTATCCTCGAGACCGAACCGGCGGGCTACGTCGCGTTTGCGGCCAACGAGGCGGAAAAAGCGGCGCGGATCTTCCTGGTGTCGGTGACTCCGTACGGCGCCTTCGGTCGACTCTATCTCTCGGGCCCCGAGGCTGAAGTCGATGCTGCCGCTGCTGCTGCCACCGCCGCCATCGAGTCGATCGAAGGCAAGCAGTTTGACAAGTTTGTAGACAAGTAACCAATCGCCCGTAGTCGTCGGCTGAAAAGACCGACCTCCTTACGACGAGCACGAACAAGAGGGTACGAAAATGGCTGATGCGCTTGGAATGATCGAAACCAAAGGTTTTGTCGGCATGGTCGAGGCTGCCGATGCGATGGTCAAGGCGGCTCGGGTCGAGCTGGTTGGCTACGAGAAGATCGGTGGTGGTTACGTGACCGCGGTCGTCCGTGGCGACGTCGCTGCCGTCAAGGCCGCGACCGAGGCGGGTCAGCGCGCTGCAGAGCGCGTGGGTGAGCTGGTGTCGGTGCATGTCATTCCGCGTCCGCACCAAAACATCGACCTGGTGCTGCCGCTCGGTCGCAACACCGCGGCGAGCAAGTAGGCCACCATGGTCCTGGGCCTGGTGGTCGGCACCGTCGTCTCCACCCGCAAGGAGGCGGAGCTTACCAGCTTGAAGTTTCTGCTGGTCAAGCCCTGCGACGCGTCGGGGCAACCGACATCGGCTGCGCCAGTTGTGGCGGTCGATGCGGTCGGGGCCGGTGTTGGCGAGGTCGTGCTTTATGCATCGGGCTCGTCAGCTCGGCAGACCCAGGTCACCAAGGATCGCCCCGTCGACGCCACCATTATGGCGATCGTCGATACGGTCGAGACCGACGGAAACCTCCGTTATCAAAAGAACCCCGCATAGCAGTGCCGCGCCGCCCATCCCTTCGTGGGTGGCGTTGACAATGTGAGAGGACCTGGCCGTGCAGGTTGACGAGAAGCGCATCCAAGAGATCGTCGACAAGGTGCTTCTGCGCCTGTCGCCTGATGCCCCGAAAACGCCCGCAGACGCCGTGATGAAGGTGGCCGACAAGGGCACGCCGAGCACCGGGACGTCGCAGCGGCCGGGGGCTTTTGTCCCTCCTCACCTTCGGAGCGGCGGCGCTGGCAAGCGCGGGGATGCACGCATTCCTCGTGGCACGCACGGTCTGTTCCAAGACATCGACTCTGCGGCAGCAGCAGCGCACAAGGCCTTCGAGCAGTATTCGTCTGCGCCGCTATCGACGCGTGAGAAGATGGTTGCGGCGATGCGCAAAGTGTCGCTCGACAACGTGAAGTTGCTCGCAGAATATGCCGTCGCGGAGACCGGACTTGGGCGCGTCGACGACAAGATCAAGAAGAATACGCTGGTTGCGACGAAGACCCCGGGCACAGAAATTCTGCGTCCGACGGCGTTTACGGGCGACCATGGACTGACCGTTTTGGACCGCGCGGCCTACGGTGTCATCGGATCGATCACGCCAACGACCAACGTGACCGAGACGATCCTCAACAACGGCATCGGCATGCTGGCGGGCGGCAACGCGGTGGTGTTCAACACCCATCCGTATGCTTGGCGGACCTGCGCGTGGTTTATCCACATCCTGAACGAGGCGATCGTTCAAGCGGGTGGACCCGGAAATCTGCTCTGCAGCGTTGCTGAGCCCTCGATCGAGAGCGCGCAAAAGCTGATGACCCACAAGGGGATTCGGCTGCTGGCGGTGACGGGTGGTGGCGCGGTGGTTAAGGCTGCGATGACCTCGGGCAAGCGCGCGATTGCGGCGGGTCCGGGCAATCCTCCTGCGGTGGTCGACGAGACTGCCCGGATTGACATCGCGGCACACGGCATCATCGAAGGCGCTTCCATCGACAACAACATCGTCTGTGTCGCGGAGAAAGAGATCTGCGCCGTCGCCAAGATTGCCGACAGCCTCAAGGCCGAGCTGGTCCGTCAGGGCTGCTATCTGCTCAACGACCGGCAGGTGCGCGACCTGGAAAAAGTCATTCTGGACGGCGACCACGTAAACAAAGACTGGGTTGGCAAGAATCCGTCGGTGATTGCCAAACAAATTGGTGTTCACGTCCCCGACGAGTGCCGTCTGCTGTTCGCTGAGCTGCCCGAGCAGCATCCGTTTGTGCAGCATGAGCTGCTGATGCCGGTGATTGGCATGGTGCGTTATCCCGATGTCGCTTCGGCGATTGCGGGCGCCGTTCGCTGCGAGCATGGCTTTGGTCACACGGCCGTCATGTACTCGCAGAACATCGAGGCGCTGTCAGCGATGGCGCGTACCGCCAACGTGTCGATCTACGTGAAGAATGGATCGAGCCTGGCTGGTCTGGGCTTCGGCGGCGAGGGCTATACCTCGTTCACGATTGCCTCTCCAACCGGCGAAGGCATGACGACTGCAGCCAACTTCACCCGCGAGCGGCGCTGCACGATGAAAGACGCCTTCCGTTTCGTGTAGCCTAAGGCTCCGGAGTTTTGTCGCTTGGGTCCGCTGCGCACAGGTCAGCCCGAACACATCGTCGCCACGGGGGCGGCGCTGGGTCTGCTCGAGCTTCAGTCGATCGCTCGCGGTATGACGGTGGCGGACGCGCTGGTCAAGCGCGCGGCGGTGCAGCTTCATCTGAACCGTCCGGTGTCGCCGGGCAAGCACTTGGTGCTTTGTAGTGGCGATGTCGGTGACGTCGAAGAAGCGATGCAGGCCGGTCGTGCCCAGGCTGGCACGACGCTGTGTGACGAGCTGCTGCTGACCCAGGTACACGACGAGGTTATCGACGTACTGCGGCGCAAAGACAAGCGACCGCTCAGCGAGGACTTTTCCATCGGCATCTTGGAAACCCTCAGTGCGTCATCGACACTGCGCGGGGCTGATGCTGCCTGCAAGGCCGCTGAAGTTCGCTTGCACGAGCTGCGCCTGTGCGATGGTCTGGGTGGCAAGGGCTTTGCGATTCTCATCGGGGATCAGGACATGGTCGAAGCCGCACTGGCGACAGTGGAACAGCTCTTGTCGCCGGGGCTTCTGCTCACTGTGGAACTGATTGCTCGTCCGCATCCTGACTTCCTGCAAACGCTGTAGTTCTGCGGGTCCGATCGAAGGTGGACAAAGCTCGGCACTTGTCCGCAAGCCTTCATGTCTACAGGCGTCCCTGAACCAACGATGTTGCGGGGCGCGACCAGAACCAGCGCGTCCAGCGTGTGCATCGCGCCTGTGCCCGTCATCCTTGCTTCACCGAACTCTTGCGGCCCCAGCTAGGGAGTGTCTTCCGGTTCGTCGAAGAAGTTCCGTGCCAGATGGTGTGAGGGAATCGCGGAATGCTCGTCCCGGGTGACGAAAAAATGAACCTGCGGCATGCCTGTCATGTCGGCGCGCGCATGCATTTCTGTGTCGCTGTCTGGTCGAAAAAGGACATCGATGCGTACGCTGGGATTCAGCGTCACATAGGCTGCAATCCGTCGAGCGCGATCCACATAGGTCGCATCGAGCAGGATGATTCGACTGGCGCGCAGCGTGCCTCCATCCACCGCATTGGCAACGGCCTGGCCGCCAAAACTGTGTGCGATGACGGTGAAGACATCCCCCAACGGGCGCGGACGATCATCACACCACTGCGACTGAATCCTCGACAGCGCTTGATCTTGTAGTTCCTGCAGACTCTCCGGCGGGGCCATCCAACGACGGTTGGCGGGTTCTGGGTGGGCCCCTGGATTCATCGCGGGAATCACAAATACCGCATTGCGCCGTGGCGGACCCACCGACAGCCTGGCCAGCTGTTCGTGGATGGAGTCATCGCCGCTGAGGCTGTCGGCGGTGTTCCCATTGAGGCCGCGAAAGTAGGTGATCACTTCCAGCGGTCGGTTTAGGTCGCAGCCCGGCGGAACGATGATCGCGACTTCCCGACCACCGTTGGCGGGCAGCGCTCCTGCCCACGTGGCCCAGCCACTCTGAACAGCTGGTGTTCCGGTGGGCACACTCGATTTTTCAAGCCTGCGCAGCGCCTTTTCTGTCGCAAAAGAGACGCCATGACCGATGAAGTGGCCTGTTGGATGAAGCACTGGAACGATGTCCGCAGAAGAGATCGTGGACTGTACGTCCGGCTCCAGAACTCGCAGTTCATTGTCCGGCAGTTGTTCGTCAGCGGTCAGTGGTTCGTTGAGTTCGTCCCTTCCCATTGACTGCTCCTCCTGTACGACTCAACCGCACGGAAAGCGGAGAAAACCAAGTTCCAGACCTTGAAGTGGCAGGGGCGGCCCCTGTGACCTGTTCAAGTCTCCGACCGCACTCACTAGCTTACACCAGAGTCTTGTTGGTTCCTTCTGAATGGGGCAACAGACGCTGTCCGCCGGACACGCCATCTCGTGCGAAGTCTGTCGAGAGACTGGGCGACTACTGGTTGGGTTTGCCGCGGCTGGGTTTGGGAAGCACCGTGAAGGGTCCGGTTTGGTCTGGAATACGGCCGAGCGACTGGCCTTTGGGCACCTCGAGCTTCCCGGTGCCCCACGCAACGCTGTCTAGCTCGGTTCCATCGGGGGCGTGGAAATGGACTTCATCGCCGCTGCCGCCGAGCTTGAACGGAACGTGGGCTCCTGGCAGGGTGGTTCCCATCCCATCATCACAGTTGATGAGGTAGAAACCTCCAGACGGAATCACTGCGTCATCCGGCAATGCGTACAGGGTCGCCCCGTCGTCTCGAACCTTGTAGCCGCGCAGGTTCACTTGTCCCGAACCACCGTTGTAAAGCTCGATGAAGTCCGGGTCGGTCATCGTGTCGGCGCCATGAGGAAATACCTCGTTGACCACAAGCGGTGAGGCGGGACCGGGCTTTCCTTGATCGGTCGCAGCATCGACAGCCCCGGCTAGATCCGCGCCTGGTCCATGCATCGACAAATCGGCGCGCCAGGGCAAGTGGGAAGGTGGTGGCTCGGTGTTCGCGAGCGAACAGGCCGACAGCCCGAACGAAAGGACAAACAGCGTGCAGCGCAGAATCACAGTCGCACCTCGGCTTGAATCAGCATGGCGTGCTCGGTGATGCTTGGGACTTGAGACGACAGCGCGCCAAACGGCAGGGTTCCTTCGTAGCTGGCAATCAGCCGCACAAGCGATGGCAGCGCATAGGAAACACCGCCGATGACGCGCAGCTGGACAGAATCGCGGACCGAGACATCAGGCCACAGTGCATCCACCCGTCCGAGCAGCCCGAAGCACGCCGGAAGCTCACCGCGCAGCCAAGCGGTCAGGTGTCCGCTTGTGCGATCACCGATGCCGCGATAGCCAAATGCCATCGTTCCCACCGCCCCCGCTCCCAGCTTGGGTCCTGCATACGTTGCGCCGACACTGGCGCGCCGATCCGCTGCGGTTCCTGCCCCGATCGATCCATCGCGGAACAGAAGGTGAATCAGGAAATCCGGCGCATGGAAGCGAAGCGGTGAAAGCCGCAGCGCTCCGGTCAGGTTCTTGCCGTTGTTCTGTTCGCGCAGCGAAATTCCTTCGCCATTGCCAAACTGAATCGCCGCCGACCCAAGCTGCCAAGGGAGTGCCGCTTCCACTGACGCGCCGAGATCACCTGGCGCAAACAATCCATCCCGTTCCAAGCCGGTTGGTCCTTGTACGCGATAGCCCCACGAAGCTTCCGCAAACTGGAGCAGCAAGTCCGGAACGATTCCTGCCCGCAGCGACAGGTAGTGTTTCCAGGGGGTCGCTTCCGCAAACGCCCACTTCAGCCTGGGCAGAATCGCGTCGCCATCAATTCCTTGGTAGGACCGATTCGATGACGAGCGCACGGTATCCACCGTGATGTTGACGCCTGCGAGCTCTTCGTAGCTGGCCCAGCCGGAAAGCTGAACCCGCGACAGCTCGAACTCGTGGAACACCTGATCTTGGCGCTGCACCAGGCGATAGGTCGCAAACAGATCACCGACCACGCCAAGCTGGAGCGGGCCGAGCTTCCCCTGGAGCTGTCCGGGGCTTCCCACCAACGGGGATGGGAGCTGTTCTTTCGCTTGGGCAGAGTAGGGCAGACCGGTCTCTGGCCGCATCGGATGTGCGAGCGCTCCGCGTCCAAGCAGTGTCAGCCCGATCACCAGCACAAGCCGCAAGCCCCAGACAATCTGGGCGTGTGTCCGTCGTTTTTCCGTCATCGCAGTTCTTCATGTAGTCGCGCGCCAAGCAGTGGACCGAGCAGGTCGCGGGCGGCTTGAAAGAGGACCAGATCCCTGCCGAGTCGGTCCAGATCTGTGCGCGAGTTTTCGATCAGATACGCAACAAACGCATCGCCACTGCCGTCTGCGCCGATGGCGTTCCACAGCGCGTGTGCGGAGCCTGCGCTTGCATGTCCGCTTGCAACCAGCACGCCCAGGACCGTTCCCAGCTCATGCAAGTCTGCGACGGTGTAGCGTCCGGCCAGCGTCCGTTCCGTTAGCTTGGCAACATCCAGATCGCGTCGACCACGCAGCACTCTGCGAGCTTGAAATGAAACACCCCCAAAACGAACGGCGCCGAGGTCCATTTCACTGTCTGGACTTGCCATGAGCCGTCGCGTTCCCGAAAGGACTCGCTCATCGTTTGTGCCAAGCGGGCCTCGACCCAGCCAACCGAGTGGCTGCGGCGGATCGCGCTCTTCTTTTAGTTCCAAGATCCACTCGGGATCGTTTTTGCTGGTTTTTCCATTCGGATTGGGGCCGGAAAGGAGCACCCAAAAACGCAGATTGGGAAGTGATGCAATGCCAGCACCAAACCGCTGTGCTGCATCGAGAATGACAAACTGATCATCTGGTCCGCGACCCGTACGTCGCGTGCTGCGATACAGATCGAGAAGCGTGGGCAGATCCTCACGCCACGGACTCGGCATGTCGCGGAGGTCCGTGTTGCGCAAAAGTCGCCGTGATCCGGCGCCGCCTTCTGTGTACTGCGAAAGCTCTTCCTGCTGATCGTTGCGCTTGCGTCCATCGGCAAGAAGCTCGGAAACAATTCGTCCCAACAGCGGCGAAGTGTCGCGAAGCTGTTCTTTGGGAATGCTGCCTCTTTCACCACGCTCGCGAACGGTTCGTGCATAGCTTGCCGCAAACCGTGCCGTGACCTCATCGAGCACAGCGTCGCTCTGTCCTGACAGCGTCAGGGCCGCGCGCAGAGACAAGGCCGCACGGCGGACTTCCCAGCCAAATGGGCCCTTGATCGTGGCGTCGAAATCGATCACATCGAACAGCACTCCGCTTGGATCGAACGTCACGCCCACGTTTTCCAGGTGAACATCTCCGTAGAGCTGAACCTGCTCGGTTCCTACGCCATGCAACACCTCTGCGGAACTGCCTTGATAGCGCGACAAGTCGCGGTAGAACACAGCTGCGGTTCCGCGCAAAAACGGCTGAAGCCCTTCCGCCATCGCTTCGTACTTGCTGGCCACAAGCGCCGGACGGCTCGCGACAATGTCGCGGTCTGCATCGACCAGCGTCTGCACAATCAGCGCCGTGCGCGTATCCAAGGACGGCTGACAAGCAGGCACCAAGCCGCAGATTCCAAGCAGCAGAATGCGCGGCCAGCCGGTCAGACGGTGTGACGGTGGGTCGTTTTGGAAAAAGCAGCGTGGCACAAGAGGACTCGCCGCGACTTGCTTATCGCAGTTTTGCCGCGAGCGGAACCCTCCGCGCCCGTTGGGACGGAGAAGTTACATTCCTGTTACAAAGCCAGCTAGCCGTTGGGTTTGAGGCTCGGTGCCGGGGAAGCGGTCCAGATGATCGTGCCGTTTTCGACGACGGCCTTGAACGTTGCCCAGCCCTGCGCCAGCGGAATCAAGGTGTCCTTGTCGCCATCGCTTCGCACCGGCATAAGTCCCAGCGTCTTTACCAGCTGGTGGCTTTGGTAACGGGATCCCAGCCACCGAGATGCCCAGCACCACAGCATCAAAGTCCTTGCCCAGCTCGAGCGTGTAGCTCTCGACATCTTTCCACTTGGTCCAGTAGTCCTCCAGATCGAAACCGCCGGCCTTGAGTGCTGCGCCTTCGACGAGCTGGTCGTAGAACGGCTCACTTGGCTAGCACGGCAGACCCTTGACATCGACCAGTGGCTGATACGGCGGATGCTTGAGCGTCACCTGACGACCCATCCGAATCCGGGCCACGCGCTGCTTGTCGTCAGACAGCTCGAGGTTGCGAACGGCTTGGAAGAACTCGAACCGGACGCCGCGCTGCTGCAGCACTTAATAGATCGGCGTGAAGATCACGTCCACCATGCCAGCCTGCATCTTGTAAAGGATGTTGCCACGATAGGTGAACAGCATCCGCATCATGGCGTGCAGAATCGTTCCGGCCGCGATCGGCGAGTAACCGTGGTACGCGGCATCTTTCATCGCAAAGATGAGCGGTGAGGACAGCGTCGTTTCGTTGGCTCCGTACTTTCGCAGCCAGTCGACGAGATCATAGCTGTCGATGCTGAACCAGTTGTGCGGCGGGAAGATGATGCCGCTTGCGATCAGACCGCGCGAGACGGCAAAGAACAGATCGAGGATCATCCGCAGCCGACGCAGGAACGTGTTGTCCTCGAAAACGTACTGCCACAGTCGCGCCCGCCGCTTCCAGATTGCCAGCGCGCTCGAAGTGCGACGCGAGCACGAACGCATCGGTTTCCCCAATGCTGAGCAGATACTGGGCCGCCAGCTCATGTCCAATCTTCAGGTCTTCTTCCGTCACCATCTGGTGGACCGCTTCACGCATCAGTGCATGGCGGAAGACGTACTCTGCCTCGCGGGCAAAGCGGCTCTGCTTTCGTTGATCCAGAATCTCGGTGCGTACCAAATAACGCAGACAGTCTTCTACCTCGGGAGCGGGCAGTCCGGTGAGCTCAGACAGGCCCCCCTTCCAGCACGCCACGCCGAAAATACTGGCAGCCCGCAGGGTTCGGCGAATATCAATGGGGAGCGCCTGTACTCGCTGCTGCTGAACGGCCAAGATCGTGAGTGGCAAGGTGTCCTGATGCCCACTGTGAATGCTGCGGAGTAGCTCTTCCAAAAAGAGCGGATTTCCGTCCGCAAGCTGCACCACACGTTCGAGGACAGCGGTCGAAACGGATGAACCGACAAACTGCTGTGCCAGTTTCTCCATGAACTTTTTGGACAGGGGGCGAATTTGCAGAACGTCTTTTTGGATCAAGTTCCACAGCATCGGGAACTTGTCGCTTACCTCGGGTCGTGCAGCCGCGATGACCACGAAAGGACAATCCGACAGCTCGCGGTGCAGTGTCTCCACCATCCGAATCGTCGATTGATCCGAGAAGTGCAGATCCTCCAGCACCAGCACCACGGGCTGCGCTGCACACTCCACCCGAAAGTAGTCCAGCAGCGCTTGGGTGAGCTGCTCGCTCATCACCTTCGGATCGTGGCGTGCGGCGGCAAGCTGCGGACATTCCAAATCTGCGCGCTCATGTCATCCAGCCAAACGCCGTCCGCGCGGGCCGCCCCTGGTTCCGCTTCGGTGCCGACTCGACTCAAGATCTTGGTGCAGGCCTCAACCAGCGGTCCCACCATCTTGATTTGCGTCGCCCCTTGCGGCGTGACCGCAAGCGCAATCTGGGTCATTGGTCGTCGGACAAGAATGTCCTGGGCCAAATTTGCGGCGTTGACCACTTGTTCCAAAAGTCCGACCTGACCCACTGGGTCGAATACCGCGATCAGCCAACCGTCTGGCAGAAGCGAGATTCTGACGCCCGGATATCTCTTGATCGAGTCTGGAATCGCGAGATCCTGGGTCACGTTCAGCGCCGTCTGTTGGCGGGACGAGACGTCATCACCTTGGTCGGCACTGGCCGAGAGATCTGGAGAAGCGAGTACCGCCGTCCGCATCCGGATCTCGCCCATTGTCATCACGGTCTTGCGGGACTGCGCAACGCTCCCACTTCCTGCGGGCTGCATCCGTGAATCGATGAGTGGGCGGAGGTGACGAAGCGTTTCCACCTGCCGTGAGTGGTCGCTTGACCGCATCCTTCTGCAGCATGCTTTCGACCAGCGACGTCAGCGGCGACGGAAGGCTGGGGTTCACCAGCGCCAGCGGATGAGGTTCCTCAAACAGAATGCGCGCCAGGATCGCTGCAATGTGGTTGCCCGAAAAAGGGGGATCTCCAGAAAGACACTCATACAGGACGCAGCCAAGCGCATAGATGTCAGCGCCCGGTCCGGAATCACGGCTTGCACGCACTTGCTCAGGGGCCATGTACTCGACGGTCCCAACCACCATTCCGGTGCGCGTAAGATGGGTTCCGCTCAGCTTGCGTGCGATTCCGAAATCGAGCAGCTTCGCGATGGTCTGGCGGTGAAGGAAGATGTTGCCTGGCTTGATGTCCCGGTGCACCACACCCTTGCTGTGCGCAAACTCAAGCGCCTCCGCCACCTGCACCACAAGGTCAACAATCTCACCGACAGAAAGTGCTCCGCGGCGGAGCCTGCGTCCCAGGTCTTCACCCTCAAGCCATTCCATCACGATGCCAGGGCATCGTAGCGGTAGATCACATCCCCGATCTTCGGTCAATGCAGATGTGGCTAATGGGAAGAGTGGTTGCCACCTCCGAACGCCGCCACCTCCATTCCGGTGGGCGGCGTCGTGCGACCTAGCCAACGTTCGGGCAGAAAGTGGTCGGGGTCGGTGAAGATCTCTGGATCACTCGAGTAGTCCGTCACGGGGATAAACACGATTTCACCCGCTGGAACTTCATGGCCTGCAAACGAAATCGTCTGGACCACACGCCTGCTGTACAGCGGTACCGGTGGGTGCAGACGAACGACCTCGCGGAAGACGGCTTCGCAGTAGGGCTGTTCGCGCATTTCGCTGATGGACTGCGGGATCTGCGGGTTCTTGCTGACTTCCTCGACCAGTCGCTGCCATACCTTTTCCGATCGCGCGAGCTCAATTGCCGTTCACGCGCCAGCTCGCGCAGGTGCTCAAGCAGCCACCGCGTTGCTGGCTCCACGACCAGCTGGCTTACGATGGGCAAGGGCAGTGCGGACCAGGAAAACCGGCGATACTGCTTTTGCCACTGTCCAAGCTGCGCTCGTGGAACGTCGAGCATTTGAAAAATGATATCGAGCGCAGCGCGCTGGCTATCAGGCAGGACGGAGGCGCGGCGACGAGAGACCCCATCTGCAACAAGCTGCTGGATCACCGACGCGCTGATCTTTGCGGTGCCATTTTCCGCCAGGCTTTTCGGCGTGAACGCAGGTCCCATCAGAGAACGCATTCGCTGGTGGGCCGCCCCTTCCAGCGTCATGACACCCCGTTCGGTGATGAACTGTGGGTGTGTTTCTCACAAGTGAGCGTTCGATAGACTCTTGCTTTTCTGAAGCTCGAAGGACTCTTTGCCACACAAGGTCTGGTGCCACCCAAGACCAGGACTCAGGTTGAGCCAAAACAGCGGGCCCAAGCGCTTTCGTCCACTGGCGATGAGTTCCTTGGCAGAGCCAAAAAAAGCAGGCAAGTGTCCGACGCCCGGGAAGGCTCCCGGTAGCATCGGCACGCCGGCACGCATCTTCACCTCGGAACTGAGCGGATTGTGAAGCACGCGGGACTCCTTGGACAGGCGGTGGCGCTGCTAGGCTCCGTCATCATACCAAGATCAATTCACGCGCTCCTACGGCAAACGTATCCGCTGGGTGCATCCTTCGGTACAGGTAGCCAAACGCCTACGGTCGCGCCGTCGTCATGGCTGTGTCCGGCGCTGGCCCGAGGTTGTGCCAGTGCAGCACCGCAAAAACCCCCCCCTTGTCTCGCTCAGCCGACTTTCGAGACTTTCTTGCTGCTGCTCTCCGCGAGGTACTCTTCCCACTTGCGGATCGTGAGCTGTTGGAAGTGGTTCACGGCTGGGTTTAGCTCAGCAATCGGCTCATCGAAGTACGTGTTATATCCGCGCTGTTCCTCTTCCACCGCGACCCCGTCTTCAGCGAGAAGCGGTCGAATGTGAAGCTCCTTGGCAATATCGAGTACGCCCTGGAGCACACGCGGTGGAATCGGCTTGTTCAGAATCGGAATCTTGAGTCCCGAAAAGTAGAACAGGAAGAAGCCGCGCGTGGTCTGCTCATCGATGGGTAGCACGAACAAGTGATGCTTGATCTTGTTGTCCGTGTTCGACCACTGGAAGGGATACTCAAAGCAGAGATCCATGTGATCGGTGTTGACGTTCTCTCGGTCCACGAACATACCGGCGATTCGTCCACGTCCGACTTGGGTGTCGTAGCTGACAAAGACCTTGTCGCCGACCGCTTCGAGCTTGGTCATCTTCGCATCCCAGAAAGGACGGAACTTGCGGTGCAGATACGCGTGGGTAAAGTCACTCACGTTGTCGATGATCATCGAGTGGTGGGCTTTCCACGTCGCATCGATCGACACCACTCCCCACGGATTCGGTCCTTCAAGCTCGGGGATGTCTGGAATCTTGTGAACGTCCTTCATGTCTGGATTGCCGGGGAAAATCCAGATCAGGCCGTAGCGCTCCTGGACAGGGAACGACGCCACGCGAATGTGTGGGAATGGCTTGCCGAACAGGTCGTGAGGAACCGAGACCAGCTTGCCATCGCAGCCAAACTCCCAGCCGTGATACATGCAGACGAGGTTGCAGCCCTTCACCTCGCCCATCGACAGCTTGAGCTGCCTGTGGGCGCAACGATCTTCTATGGCCTGAACCTTGCCCGAGTGGTCGCGATACACCGCGATCGAGCGGCCCCAGAACTTGGTTTCCATGGCCTTGCCGGGCTTTAGGTTTTCCGACTTTTCGACCGGATACCAGTAGTCGGGGTGGAGTCCGGCAGCGCGAACCTTCTGTCGTCGGTTCTTGGCCTCAAGAAAGCCTGGGGCGCCACTGGGATTGGGACGAGAATCAAACCGGATCATGCGAGTATCCCTTCTGCTCGGAACTACGCTCTAGCGGGGGAGTGAATTGCACCGCGGCGCGCGAAAAATTCATAGGCTTCGCGGCAGCAGTCTTCGACGGAAGTAGGCGCATAGCCTAGCTCTGTCTTGGCCTTGGTAAGATCGGCGTGGCGTCCCAGCCGGAGCAAGCGAACCGCGCTCGGCGTAAGGCGCTGCGGAAAATCGGGGGCAACGTACGACAGGATCGGACTGACCACTTCAGCGACGGCTTCCATGAGCGGTGCTGGTACTTTCAGGCGCGGCCCCGGTCGTCCTGTGATCTGCTCCCAGATCTTCATCATCTCGGGGAGCGTCTTGTACTGCGTCGCAAAGATATAGCGCTCGCCGATGCGTCCGCGCTGCATGGTCAGGATGTGACCTTCGACCAGATCGCGGGACGAAACAAACTCGAACCCACCATCGATATACGCGTGTAGCTTGCCGTTCGCAAAGTCACACAGCGCGCGACCCATACGCGAAGGCTTGTAGTCGTGCGGTCCCAAGATTGCGCACGAGGTAGCAATCGAAACGTCAAGGCCCCGACTTGCCGCTGCCAGCGTCTCCAGCTCGACGAACGTCTTCGACACTTCGTACGGCATCGTTCGCTCGAACGGATACAGCCGCATCTCTTCATTGGCTGGCTTTGACGGCTGTTTGTGGTCGTAACCAATGGCGCTAAAGCTGCCGGTGACGACGACCCGCGACACACCGTGCCGCAGTGCCGCACCCAGGACGTGTCGCGTCCCGACAACATTGCTGTCGTAGATTTCACGCTTGTGCGAAGCGTTGCCGTAAATCGTCGAGACCTTTGCCGCAGCGTGATAGATGCGAGCGCAGCCTTTTACCGCCTCGTCCACGGCGCGCGGGTCGCGCAGGTCTCCGTAAACGCGCTCGACATCGAGGCCATCGACAGCGCTGTTGTTGCTGCCGGGCCGCAATAGAACGCGGACGGACTCACCGTCTTCGAGAAGACGACGGAGAAGATTGGCGCCAAGGTGGCCACTGGCTCCGGTCAGGAGCACTTTTCCCGGTGCCAAGCCGCTCTCACGAATGGGATTCATGGACTCGAAACTCCTAAAGAAAACGGCACCGGTTCTAGCAAGGCACAGGCCTGTGCGCAATGCGCAACAACGCACGATGTCGGCGACGGTGGTGCGGATGCGCACGAGCTGGAAAAAGCTGCCGCGAAGGAAGGTTTTGCGCCGTCACGCGCTCTCGACGAGCTGGGTGGGGAACTATCGCTTCTCAACCGACTGGCTTGTGAAATAAGATGATCCGATGTCCATGCGAGTGGTCGAGTCACCGTTAAGCCTCCTAGACCAGCGGTTTGAGATCGTGGCGGAAGCCGGAAGCGGTGGAATGGGGACGGTGTACAAGGCCATCGATGCGCAAACAGGGACGATGGCGGCGGTCAAAGTCCTCCGCAAGGACACGCATGATGGATCGAGTGAGCGCTTTCGGCGGGAAGCCTCGGTGCTGGCCGAGCTGCGCCATCCCGGGATCGTGTCGTACCTGGGTAGTGGGGAGTCAAAGCAAGGGCAGCTCTACTTGGCGATGGAGTGGCTGGACGGGGAAGACCTGGCCAAGCGGCTGCAGCGAGGCGTGCTGGGAATCGACGAGAGTATTCGCCTCCTCTCGCGCATCGCCGCTGCACTGAGTGTCGCGCACTCCCGCGGGATCGTGCATCGCGACCTTAAGCCGAGCAATCTGTTTTTGCGGCAAGGGAACGTCGACGATGCGGTGCTGCTCGACTTCGGAATTGCGCGCATCAGTGCGACGCGGTCACAGCTT
Organism: uncultured Myxococcales bacterium; assembly: GCA_964437195.1. Lineage (GTDB taxonomy): Bacteria > Myxococcota_A > Polyangia > Palsa-1104 > JAEUJZ01 > JAEUKA01. The sequence continues at coordinate 26,382 of CAYTGC010000005.1, forward strand.
ACCGCGACCGGGCTGATTGTCGGGACGACCAACTACATGGCGCCAGAGCAGGTTCGCGCCCAGCGGGTGATTTCGCCGGCGGCGGACGTGTTTTCGCTCGGCTGTGTGCTGTTCGAGTGTCTAACCGGGCGACCACCTTTCGTCGGCGAGCAGTTTGCTGCGGTGCTGGCCAAGATCTTGTTCGAACCGGCTCCCCAGCTGCAGAAGCTGCGGCCAGGCGCTCCACGGAGTCTGTGCGTGCTTGTGGACCGGATGCTTGCCAAAGATCCTGCGGATCGGCCCGCCGATGCCCAAGTCGTGCTGCAAGCGCTTGCCGAGCTAGGTCGGGTGGTCGAGGACGACGGACGGGTTTTGCACGAGTCTATCTTGGTCGGTGCAGATGCGCTGGCGACGGTGGAGCAGCAGCTCGTCGGCTTGGTACTGGCCAGTCCATCGACACAGAGCGAAGCGCTCGACCAGACGATAGGAATGCTGCAAGAGACACATCAAACCCAGACGCTGCGTGGCGAGCTGGCCGCGTTTGGAACCAAGGCAGAGTGGTTGGCTGATGGAACCTTGGTCGTGTGTATCACCGGAATGAGCAGCGTGTTCGATCAAGCGCTGCAAGCCGCGCGCTGTGCGCTGCTCGTGCGGTCGCGGCTGCCTGATTCCGTGGTGGTGTTGGCGATGGGGCGGGCGGTGGTTTCCGACCGTGTTCCAGTGGGCGAAGTGATAAGTCGTGCGGCCAGCTTGATGCAGCTTGGTGTCGGGTCGGCGGACGCGCAGGGCGTACGGCTCGATGCACTAAGCTGCCAGCTCTTGGGCGAGCGCTTTGCCATTCACCACGTCGGGGCGATTCCGCTTCTGCAAGGGGAAAAGCGTCAGCGGGATGAGCTGCGACCGCTGCTTGGCAAGCCAACGCCCTGCGTCGGTCGCGACTACGAGCTGCTGCTGTGTGAGCGAGCTTTGTCGGTCTGCATTGATGAATCGCAGTCGACGGAGATCCTGGTGCTGGCGGCCCCTGGTGTGGGCAAGTCGCGGCTTCGCCATGAGTTTCAGCGACGGGTGACTGCGCAGTTTCCGAATCTGCGGGTGATGATTGGCCGTGGCGATCCGATGACTGCGGGCTCGCCGTACGGGCTTCTCAGCCAAGCGCTGAACAACCTGTGCGAGATAAAGCGTGGTGAGCCCGAGTCCGTCGGCCAGCGCAAGCTGCGTGATCGGGTGGCTGCGGTGGTTTCCCCGCGTGAACAAGATCGGGTGACGGTCTTTCTCGGCGAGCTATGCGGCGTACACTTTCCGGACACAGCCCATCCGACACTTGCGTCTGCTCGCCGCAGTCCGAAGGTACTCGCGGATCAGATTGTGATGGCGTTTCTCGACTGGCTGCGCGCCGAAACGGAGTCCGGGCCGGTGCTGTTGGTGCTCGAAGATCTGCACTGGGGAGACTCTCTGACCGTGCAGCTTGTGCATCAGTCACTTTCGGAACTAAGAGAGCTTCCCCTGATGGTGTTATCGCTGGCGCGTCCAGAGGTGCTCGACCTTCTGGTGCTACCAGTGAGCGACCGTCGCCAGACGCTGCGGCTCAAGGGACTGAATCGGCAGGCTTGTCTGCGCCTGGTTCAGGAAGTGCTGGGGAACCGAGTTGATGCCGAGACAGTAAAGCAAATCGTCGATCGCGCCGACGGAAATGCGCTGTACCTAGAAGAGCTGATTCGGGCGGTTTCGGAAGGCAACAAAGATGCGTTACCGGAGACGGTGCTGGCGATGCTTCAAGCGCGCCTCACACGGCTTTCGCTGCCGCTGCGTCGCTTGCTGCGGGTGGCCAGCATCTTTGGCCTGACGTTTTGGGAGGGGGCGGTGGGCGCTCTGCTCGGGTTCGAGCAAAATACTGCCGATGTCTTGCCTCTTCTCGACGAGCTGGTTGCCGCCGAGTTTGTCAAACATCACCAAAGCAGTCGCTTTCCCGGGGAGCGCGAGTACTCGTTTCGACATCCTCTGATGCGAGATGCGGCGTATGGACTGCTGTCCGAATCAGACCGCTGCCTGGGCCACTTGCTCGCGGGACGCTATCTCGAAGAGCGGGGCGAGCAAGATGCGGTGGTGCTTGCCGAACACTTCTGGCAAGCGCAAGAGCTGGAGCGAGCGGCGACGTACTTTTTGCAGGCTGCGCAGGCTTCGGTCGATCGGAGCGACTTGGCAGGGGCGCTTTTGCGGGCACAGCGCGGACTTGCCTGCAAGCCTGGCCCGCAGCTCCGCGGCGGACTTGTTGCGATGCTGTCGGAAGTTCACACCTTCCGGGACAACTGGGATGAGGCACACGCACTGGGAATGGAGGCTTTTTTCCTTTTGCGCCCCGGAAGCCGAACTTGGACGCGGCTTATCTGTCGGCTGTTTGTGGTGACCTCCACCCGGGCCGAGCGTCGAGCCCAGTTCGAGCAGCTGGTCGGCGCGCTCTGTTCGACGACGCCCGATCCCGATGCGCGCACGGCCTATGTGGAAGCGATGTCTTGGCTGACGACGGCCTTTAGCTCGCTGGCGGTACGGGAACACGCGCTGACCTTCCAAGCGATGATGAATCAGGTGGCGCAGGCGATTGCCGACACAGACCCGATTGCCAGAGCATGGATGTACTTCGGCAGCACCACCGTGGCGCGGATGCTGACCCGCGATCCGTGGCAGTGTCTGCTCCTGGCCGAGCAAGCCGCAAGTGCCTTTTCCCAAGGTGGCGATCGTCGGCACATGGCCCATGCCAATAGCTATGTCGGTCTGGCGCTCGCTGAGCTGGGCCTTGTCGAACGGGCCGAAAAGACGCTGCGCGATGCCCTTGCGCTGACAATCGAGCTGGAGGAAAAGCTCCAGGCGGCGGCGGCTCGGGTGTATCTTGCCATCGTGCTTCTCCGCCGGGGTGACGCCGCGGGCCGGACCGAAGCAATGTCGCTGTGCAAGTCCGTTACTTCCGAGCCAAGTGGAAACTTCTTCTTTGTCGCGATCGGGCACTCTGCACTTGCACAGGCGTATCTTGACCTGGGGAATCTGGCGGAAGCAGAGACCGAAGCTCGACGGGCGAACGAGCTGCTGGCGATTTTTCCGACCGTTCGTCAGTACGGCGAGTCCATTTTGTCCGAGTGTCTGTTGCGCGCTGGCCGGGTGCCCGAAGCCCGTCAGCTGGCAGAGTCCGCCCTTCCGCATGCAGAAAAAAACGGCGGCTACGGAGAGCTAGGAATTCGGCTCGCGGTCGTGAAGTCTCGCTTGGCTGATGGGGATGAAATCGGAGCGCGCGGCGCGATGCGCGACGCCTTGGCACAGCTGGCAGCCCGTGCCGCGAGCATTGCCGAGCCCGCGGTTTGTGAGCGCTTCCTGGCAGATGTTCGCGAGTGCCGAGAGCTGCGGGAATTCGCGACGCAGCTTGGGTCCTAGCTGCCGTTTTTTAGCTGGGAATTGAAGCGGAGCCAGAACGGAAACAGCGCCCGGACAGTGCTTGTTCCGACGGGTAGACCGAACAGATCGGGCCCGATCGGGTGACTCTCGTAGGAATAGAGCGTCACGTCATGGGCTCCCGAGACCAGACCGCCATCTTGGATCGCCGTAACTGCCATCACGGCTTTGGTGATCTGTGAGTAAATCGCCTGGGTCGGCTGCTGTGGATTGCGCAGCTGAAGCAGACTGAAGATGGGCATGGTTCCGCTCGCGAGTCCATCGACGATCAGCTTGTGGGCTTGGCCGCTTATGGGCACTCCGCCATCCGGTCGGGCATCGTACAGGCGCGTCATCATCAGGTCGATGGGCATCGATCCCGATGACCAGCTCTCCGACGCAGGACCTGCCGAAAGACCGCTCTTTTGGATCGCAAAAAGGACACGTCGCTGCAGCGGAGTGGTTGGCGATAGCGTTGGGAATACCAAGGTCTCTGCCGTTGCTGGCGAGCCCTGTGGACCCAGATCGTACTGGAACCAGCCAATCTCTTTGGGAATCCCGAAGACCTCGCGTCCGGTACACAGCGACAGCGAGTTATCGACCAAGATGTACGGCATAAACAGTCCGATCGAGACGTCGAGCGGGTGGCGAATGTCGTACGCGAGCACCGGGAACATGAAGGTTGCGCTCGTCTCGGGACCGTAGCCGTAGTTTGAGTCGGGCGGATCGATCGATGAGTTGGATGCGATGTAGCCGAGCTGCAGAAACACGAGGTCGCCGATGGCCTCGAACTTCAGGTGTGGACTGGCGGCATTCAGATACTTGTCCACCGTTCCTTGAAGCGCGGCGTGTTTGGACAGCAGCGGATAGATCTGAACCGTGACGCCACCGAGCGCATAAGGCGGCGCCAGAACCTGAAGCCCTCCGTATTCAATGTAGGGAGGCGCGCTGCCCGAATCGGTTGGCAGAATCGGCGCGTCTGTGTCGCCTCCGGTCGATGGCAGTGCGGCCAGCAGTCCGCGTGCGCCGCCAAGTCCTCCCATCGTGGCGGACTCGACGCAGCCGAAGTTCATTCCGTTGTTGGTCCAGTCGCCGGTGAGAAACAGGTTGGCGTAGCCAGACTGATCAGGCTTAAGGCGATACTTGTAGCTGCCTGCCACCGCCAGGACGTAGCGCTCGCTCGGCTCGATGTTGGCGCGGAAGTACTGCCAGCCAAAGCGCTCCTGTCCTCTTAGCTCGTCGGGGGCCCACAGCTTGTTCCAATCGAAACCACCACCGGGAGCCGTCGCATTCGGAAACAGCGGCGAATACCACTTGCTCCAGAACGACAGCGCAGAGATGGCAATTTCCGTGGTCTGGGTGAGCGGATAGCTGTCATTGGGCGGCGGCGGCTCGTGTGGATCATCCAGCATCGGACCACAGAAGTACGCAACCATCTGCGGTGGATTTTGCGGCGGCCAGTTTTCATGCGGCAGCACTTGGCTCATGTCGGCCCACGAGTTCAGCGGATCGACATACGCGTCCATGACCGCGGGTTCTTTGGCCACCCAGCCGAGCTGCGCTGACGTCGGTCCAAACCACAGCTGGACGCCTTGGGTGCGCGTCGTTTGAACGTACTTCACCATGTTGGCCCACGCGCCGTTCTGTCGCGGGTCGGCAATGAGCTCTTGGCAGATGTAAGGGAACGCGCCCAGCGAGATGCCCATGACCACATAGTCGAAGTCAATTCCTCGACGCAGCGTTACGGTCCCAACGCCCGGCCAGCTGGTCCAGCGCGACTCGAGGTTGTAGGGCATCACATGTGGCGGCGGACCGTTTTTTATTGCCTCGCCTTCGACCAGCTGATCAAACAGCGGCTCCTCTGGCCACACCGGCAGTCCGGTCGTCGAATCCGTGTAGACCGGATTGTACGGAACGCCGCCTTTTACATTGGCCTGCTTGAGCATCGTGATCGACTCAACCTGCGCATCTGGCCCATCAGGGATTTTCCCATCGATGGTCGTCAGTCCCAGGTTTTGTACGTTGTGGAAAAATTCGATCTTCAGGCTGCCCGTGCGACCGCTCGCTGCGTCTGCTTGTTGTCCGCGCTGCTGCAGCAACAGGTAGAGCGGCGCAAAAATCACGTCGCCCATGCCTCCCTGCATCTTCCACATAAACGCGCCTTTGTACGTGAAGACCATGCGCAGCGTTGCACGCAGCATGGCTCCGGCCCCGATGTTCGGCTTCTGCGGGTCGCCGCCAATGAAACAGAATGCGGCATCGTAAAGACCGCGCACCAAGGCCGAAGGAAGGGTGATCTTTTGGTTTATGCCGTGACGGATGAGCCACGCGGAAAACTCTTCGTCTTCGAGGGAATTTAGGCCGTCTGGATTGGTGAAGACGTGGTCTTCGATAAGCCCGATAAACACCGTGATGCCAAAGTCGGCCAGGATGTAAAACCAGCGAATCTCGTCCACGATGCCGGCCAGCAGCTCAGGAATCCTCAGTCGGCTGCGGAACGTGGTCAGGAGCTTCACCAGCTCGGGGCCATCGGTGATCCACGGTGCCGAGCTGCCGCTGCGTCCGACCGCCGAGGTCCCCGGTCCCGTCATCTTTTCATGGGCCCGATGGAGCGCTGCTTCCCCTTCCGCATCGATCATCGCCACCTGACTGCTCGCAGAGCTTTGTGGCAGCGACGCGTCGCTCTGCAATCGCTGCTTGTGATCCATAAAGGCCGATCGCAGCCAGTCGATTCCTTTTCGCAGTGACTCCCAAAGACCCGTCGCCGTATCGATTTCACCGGGGCTCTTGGAATTGCGTGGGAAGTTGATCTCGTGCTTAAACCACTTGCCGTCGAGCTGATCCATAAACGTGATCAGATCGTGCGGCTTAAAGGCATCATCGAAGGTTAGGTTTGGCAGGCCGATTTCCGCATAGCAGGCCTTCATCATCGCAAACGAGTTGTCGTAAAAGCCCCACCAGATGTGCAGGCCGTGCTCCTCGATGCGTTCGTACTTGTCGGCGTTGTGACCGCAAGCTCCCTTGCCACCCAGTCGCCAGCCAAGCTGGTAGATGGTGATCTCGTAGCGATCGTACCAGCCGGGCTGATTGGTTAGCTCATACGCGGCGGCCATGGCGCCTAGGCCACCGCCGAGGATGACGATCCGTTTCCGCGAAGTCGTACTTGTTTCTGTGGCGATCGATGACACGGTCATTCCCATCTCCTTGCGCGTGCATTCCGAAAAACGGAGTGCGGGTCCGGTACTGCTGCGGTTTTTGGGGAACTAGCGTCGGCGGGTCAGTCGGAGACTGCGACCACCTTGCATGCGGAGAGTCGCGGACAGAGTTGCTTTGGGGGCGCTCCCTTGTCCGGCTACGATTCGGTATCGCTGCGCCAAGTTGGCGAGTACAAGCTGTCCTTCGAGCATCGCGTACTCTTTCCCGATGCACTGGTGTTGACCGAGTGCGAAGGGAATCCATGCGGCGCGGTGACGACTCTGTGAGCGCTCGGGAAGGAAGCGCTCGGGGTCAAAGCGCTCGGGGTTTTCCCAGATCTCAGGATGGTGGTGGATGACATACGTGACCGGAGCCACCGTCGTGCCCGCCTTGATGGGATACCCGTCAATTTCATCGTCGGCGAGCGCCACGCGCGGCGTCCAGAAGCTGGGCGGTCGCAGCCGCAGCGCTTCCTGAAGGACCATCTTGGTGTAGGGAAGCGACGGCACATCGGCCATCGTCGGTGTCCTTTTCCCCAGCACCGCATCGGCCTCTGTATGCAGCTTGTCGGCGACTTCGGGTCGCTCGAACATAAACTGATAGGCCCATGCCAGTGCCGCCGCCGTGGTCTCGTAACCGGCCAGAAAGAGCGTCAGCGCCTCATCGCGAAGCTGCTGATCGTTCATCCGCTCGTGGGTTTCCTCGTCCGTTGCATCGAGCAGCAGACTGAGCAGATTGGCGCTCACCTTGCCACTCGCGAGTGCCTCCCGGCTGCGCCGGATGATGCGAAACAGAATGTCATCCAAGCGACGCAGCGTGTCGGCGTAGCGCTGTCGACCCGGGAGCGGCACCCAGCTTGGCAGCGACTTGGCCAGGATTCCTTGCAAGATGAAATCGAGCACAAACGTCATGTCGCGCCCGACCGACTCGATCTCCTCCTGGGCAATGCTGCCGCCAAACAGCGTCTTTACGATGACCTTCATCGTCAGCGCGTTAAAGCCTTCGGTCGGCGTAAGCTCGCGTCCTGACTCTGCGGCGCGATCCCAGGACTCCAGCTCCTCGGCGATGGCTTCGCTCATCAGCGCAGCCATGCCAGCCAGTGCCTGCCGATGAAACTGCGGCTGCATCATGCGACGCTGCCTGAGCCAGTACGATCCGCCGCTTACCAGCAGACCGTTGCCAAGCAAGCTGCGCAGCGGGTCCCAGATCGGGCTGTCTTTGGTGTAGTTTGCCCCTTTGTCGACGAGGATTTCCTGGGCGTGGCGCGGATGTCCAAGCATCACCATCGGTGCAGCTCCGCCTCGCAACAGGTAGATGTCGCCGCAGCGCTCGCGAGCCGTCAGGAAGAACCCGGGGTCGCGGTGCACAAGCTGTGGAACGCTGTGCAGCCATGTCAGAAGGTCGATCGAAGGGAGAACAGGTGCAGACTTCGGAGTCGATGGGCTGACCATATGCCACCCATCCTAGCGCGAGGGTCGATCCAATAGCCACAGCATCCTGCGACCGTCTGTGGGCGTGGCTTCTAGCGGCTTGAAATCAGGAAAGAATCGGCAGACTGCCCGGACGCTGGCGACCGGCTCGGGGATCGTTTTCAGCAGCGAGCTGGCCGCATGCGGCGTCAATGTCATCGCCTCGCGTCTTGCGCACGTACGTCGTAAAGCCTAGGCGCATGCACTCGGCCTGGAACGCTGCGACCGTCTTCTGCTCGGGTCTGCGATAGGACGAGTGCGGGTGCGGATTCCACGGGATGAGGTTCAGCTTGGTGGGAATTCCGCGCAGCAGCTCGGGCAGTCTGCGCGCATCCTCGATGCTGTCATTGACGCCACCGAGCAACACGTACTCGATCGTGATTCGCTGCCGCCGGTCGAGAGGATAGCGGCGCAGCGCCGCCAGCAGCACCGACAGCGGGTACTTGCGATTGATTGGCATCACGACATCGCGGACTTCATCGGTCGTGGCATTGAGTGACACTGCCAAGTTTACGCCCAGACCTTCGCGTCCCAGCTTTTCAATCTGGGGCACCAGACCAGACGTCGAAACGGTAACCCGTCGCCGTGAAAAGCTCCGCCCCAGCGGATGCAGCAAGATGCGAAGGGCCTGCACCAGATGGTCGTAGTTGTGCAGCGGCTCGCCCATTCCCATGAACACCAGATTGGTGACGGTGTCACCGCCGCCAAGTCGCGTCGGGTCGTCCGCAGGCAAGCTGCGCAAGAGCGCCTCCGCTTGGTAGATCTGCGTGACGATTTCACCTGCCGACAGGTTGCGTCCGAAGCCGAGCTTGGCGGTTGCGCAGAAGTCGCAGTCAATGGCGCAGCCCACTTGCGAGGACACGCACTGCGTCATCTTCTTGCGTTCCCAAGCCGGTGTCTCCTCCTCATCATCGTAGGCATCTGGGCTGCGGCTCGAATCGAGCTGGCCAGCAAGGATCTGGCGCGCATCATCATCGGGAATCAGGACGCTCTCAATCAGCCGGTTGTCGTCCGTTCTGAGCCGTAGCTTCCGGGTTCCATCCGCTGCCAGCTGCACCTTGTCGAAAAGGAGTTCCGAAACCTGGACCAGATTTTCTGCTCGCAGGCGCGCTCGAAGTTTTGCGCTGACATCGGTCATCGCATCCAAATCCGTGACGCCTCGTGCATGGACCCAGCGGAAGAGCTGCTCGCCGCGGTACCGCTTTTCGCCAAGCTGCTGCATGAGCAAAGTCAGATCGTCGTACGTTTGTGCGCGCAGTTCGATCGGTGTGCTTGGCAGCGCGGTGACTTGTGGGCTTTCGCCGTGCAGCGCGGGGGCGGAGGTTTCCGGTTGGGGATGCGTGCTCATTTCGCGCGCAGTCTACCAAGGACGTGCAGAAGCGAAAGGTGCAACCGGAAGTGGACTGGATAGGCGGTCTAGCGCAAAAGCAGCGCGGCTGCGATGCCACCGAGACACAGCGTGATGACGAGAACAGAAACGAGGACGAGCGTCTTATTCGACGATCCTGGGTTGGCTTGGGCTTTTTGCGCCGCTGCAATCTGCTCTTTCGTTGCTGTCGACATCGGCATCGTCGGGGCGGTGCTCGCAGGAGTCAACCCAGTGGGGGCTGGCGCTTTGATGAGCGTCTGGGCGAGCCGGGGTGGAATGGCTGCCCCGGAGATGCCCGAAGAACTCGCGCCCGGACTGTTCGACGACCTCGGCGGGTTAGATGGGGTCGTTTTCTGCGGACTTGCGCTTGCGGGCTTTGGCGGATTCGAGCTGCCTGACCCACCCGGAGTCGGCCACTTGGCAGGGTCTTTGGCGAGATCGACGTTGCCAGTTACGTCGAACTGATCGCCTGGCTGCCCCTTGAACACGGGGGCTTCGGCGGCTTTTTCATCGCCAAACGAGGGCCGCAAGACCACTCGGAAAGTGCCTTCGACCCAGCCGTTAAGCTTGGACATCGCGGCGATCGCGCTTTCCGGCTGTCCTGCGATGACCGCGCTTTCGGCCTTGCCCAGGGTAAATCGGACCTGCGCCACATCACCGCTGGTCTTCAGAAGCTCGACATCCGCGGAAAGCTGATTGTCCGCGCAGAGCTTGTAAATGGACGTCACCTGTCCGGCGCGCAGAGAGCCAGTGAGTTCGATCCCTTTGGTCAGCCGACCTTTCCAGTCGGGGATTCTCTGTTCGACGATGAACTCACCGTTGGTCCACAGCGGAAGCGAACGGGTGCCCTGATCGCCTTCGTTTTCGATCGGCTCGCCGCCAATCCAGGTCAGATCGAGCGTCTGGTCCCCTTGCTGAAGCCGCATATTGCCAGTCAGCCTGAGGCGCTGACAGCGCTCGTAGAGCTGACGGATGGAAGTTTCCTTGAGAGAGCCGGACCAGCGAAACGCGCTCTGCGCAGATGAAGCTAGCGACATGTAAAGACAACCCCATGAGAGCTTACCGCTATCGCGTCGGCGGGGTCAATTGTCGGGCGGCTTTGCTGGCACAAGCGCGTGGGCAGGTGGCGGACAGGCTCCCACAATGCCTCTTGCACCTAACGTCAGGTTTTCGCTATGAACGGAACCTTACGCCCCCAGCTAGGGGCAAAAATCCTTCAAAAAAACGGTCGGAGGTTTCGCTGATGCGTCGATTTACCCACGTTCAAGGAATGTTTCTGGGAGCGACTTGTGGTTTCCTGCTGTCGGCAGCAGGTGCGGGTTGCGGCGGCGACGACAACATGGACCCAAACACGATGCCACCCGCTGCGGTCTGCGACGCATCGAAAGTGACGGGCACCGACAACAAAGCGGCCACGGATGCGCTGAAGCTTCCTGGCGTCAGCGGCAACAAGACCTACGTGTACGACTTCGATGGCGACAACCGCCAAGAGAACCAGCTGAAGAACCTGATCAACACGATCTCGCTGTCCGGTTTGGACATCCAAGGGTCGGTCAACAAGGCCGTGCAGGCGGGTGATGCGATCGTCCTGATGAACCTGAAGACGGGCGACATCATGAAGGCCGACTGCGCCTCGATGACGATGGGCCTCGCCAAAGGTCCGGCCCCGATGGCTCCGGCGCCGAAGTTTGATGGCACCGACATGTTCCAGCTAGCGCCCGACATCAAGCCGGTTTCGCTGTTCGGCAAGATCGATGGTGGCAAGCTCAGCACGCTGGCCAGCAAAGAGCAGCGCAGCGACAACATGACCGAGCAGCAGATCCAGGTGAACCTGCCGCTCGGTGATGGCAAGAACCTGCCGCTCGCGCTGCACGGCGCACACCTCGAAGGCACGATCGTCAAGGACGGCAGCGTCATTCGGATCAAGGACGGCGTGCTGCACGGCGTGCTGGCTCAGAAGGACATCGACGACAAGATCGTTCCCCTCGTCGCGACTTTGCTCAGCGACATGATCAACAAGGATCCGATGGGCGACACCGCCAAGACGATCATTGGCCTCTTCGAGAACCAGAATGATCCGGTGACGAAGAAGAAGTGCATGGACAGCGCCAAGGACTGCTGCAAGACCAATCCAATGACTTGCAAGATCCTCCCGGCCGAGGTCAAAAACTCGGCAGTTGGTGGCGTGCTTAGCTCTGACGTGCAGGTCTTCGACGACAACGGCAACTGGGCTCCGGTCGCCGGCGGCAAGAAGTACAACGGCATGTCCGTTGGCATTGGCTTCACCGGGGTGTCGGCCAAGTTCTAGTCTGCGCGTCGCCCGCATCTGCCAGCCGCGACTGTTTCATCCGGCTGGTCGTCGAGCCCTGGAGGGAACCAAACCCTCCGGGGCTTTCGACTTTTGGGCGTCCCAGCGCTAGATGATTGGATGTATGAAGGAGAGCGCCGATGAACGACGCACATTCTTATGTCGTAATTTTGGCAGGTGGCGGCGGCACCCGGCTGTGGCCGCACAGCCGTCGGAGTCGGCCCAAGCAGTTTCTTCCGATGCTGCCTTTGGGCGAGACGCTGATTGGTGCAACCGCACGGCGGACGACCGGCGTGGTTCCGATGGCCCGCACGCTCGTGGTGACGACGGCCGAGCAAGTGCCGGAGCTGCGGCGCTGTTTGCCGGAACTCCCGATCGACAACATTTTGGTTGAACCAACGGGGCGAAACACTGCGCCGTGCATCGGGCTGGCTGCGATGGTGCTGTGGAAGCGCGATCCGCAAGCCGTCATGGCGGTATTGCCGTCGGATCACTTTGTTTCTAACGAAGACGCGTTTCGTCGCACGCTGTCGGATGCGCTGCGGGTTGCGCAGGCTGGGCATGTTGTCACGCTCGGCATAAAGCCAACCCATCCCGAGACGGGCTACGGCTACATTGAGCTTGGACCCGCGTCACAGGGCACGCAGGTAGCCGCGGCTTTCGTCGAGAAGCCGGACCTGGCGCGCGCCAAGGAGTATTTGGCGTCAGGCCGCTACCTGTGGAACTCTGGCACCTTCTTTTTTCCGGCCAAACGGATTCTGGACGAGCTGCGTGTTCAGCTTCCTGCGCTGGCAGACATCCTCGATGAACTGGGGGAACATCCCGAGCGAACTTCGGTACGTTACCCGGAAGCCCCGGCCATCTCGATCGATTACGCCGTCATGGAACGCCTCGGGCTCCGACATGCGGGTGAAGCGCGCGCGATTCGTGTGCTTTCGGGCGACTTCGGTTGGAACGACGTCGGGTCTTTTGCTGCGCTCGATGCGCTTCATCCTGCCGATGCCAGTGGCAACCATGTCTTTGCGAGCAGCGGCACGACGCCGCGTCCGGTCCTGGTCGACTCGTCGCGCAATCTGGTTTGGAATGACGGCAAGCGGCTGCTTTCACTGATTGGCGTCGAAGACATGATTGTTGCGACGACCGATGACGCCGTCCTGGTGATGCCCAGGCAGCACGCACAAAAGGTCAAAGACGTCGTCACGATCCTGCAAAAGGAAGGGCGGACCGAGTTTCTATGAACCCGCTGATGTTCCGAGAGTACGACATTCGAGGCGTCGCAGATCGCGACTTGCCCGACGAGGTCGTATTTGCTCTGGGACAAGGGATCGGTTCGCTGTTGATCGAGGCCGGTGGGCGGCGGACTGCGCTCGGTCGCGACGGACGTCTTCACTCCCCACGGATTCATGCCTCACTTTCGGCAGGTCTTTTGGCGAGCGGCGTCGACGTCGTGGATCTTGGGTTGGTTGCATCGCCCGTGCTTTATTTTGGCGCGCACACGCTGGACGTGGACGGTGGCGTGATGATCACCGGAAGCCACAACCCACCGACTGACAACGGCCTAAAGATCCTGTTTCACAAGCGCAGTCTGGCAGGCGAAAAGCTCCAGCAACTCCGTCAGATGGTCGAGTCGAAGAGCTTTCGACAAGGCCATGGTGCCCGGACCGAAAAGTCGATAGAGCGTGAGTATCTGGAGTTTGTTCGCGAGCGACTTAAGCTTGGTCCGCGACGCTTTCCGGTTGTGCTCGATGCGGGCAATGGGACCGGCGGAGTGGTGGCGCTGCCGCTGCTTCAATCGCTAGGCTTTCCCACGGTGGGCCTGGGCTGCGAGCCAGACGGAAAATTTCCGCTGCATCCGCCGGACCCGACAGTGCCGGAAAACCTGCGGGCACTACAAGACGCAGTGAGACGAACGGGGGCCGAAGTTGGGGTTGCGCTCGATGGGGATGCCGATCGGTTGGTGGTCGTGGATCGGCTGGGTCGGATCTTGTGGGGAGATCAGCTGCTCATCTTGCTGGCGCGGGCCATCTTGGCCGAGCAACCGGGGACTTCCTTTGTCTGCGAGGTCAAGTGCAGCCGGACGGTCCTGGATGAGATTCGCCGTGCGGGCGGGCGCCCGATCATGTGGCAGGTGGGTCACTCTCGCATCAAAGAAAAGATGGACGAGACTGGCGCTGCTCTCGGCGCCGAGATGTCTGGCCACTTGTTCTTTGCACACCGCTATCTGGGCTTTGACGATGCGGTTTACGCAGCAGCACGCGTCTTAGAGGTCTTGTCTCACTCGGCAGAGCCGCTCGAAAAACTGGTCGATGGTCTGCCTGTGGTCCACAACACGCCAGAAATCCGGGTGGCGGTGTCTGACGAGCAGAAGTTTTCGGTAGTGCAAAAAGTTGCGCAGTCGCTGCGGGGTTTGCCGGGGACCGAAGTGATTGCACTTGATGGCATTCGGGTGACCTGGCCGGACGCCTGGGCGCTGGTTCGTGCGAGCAACACGCAGCCTGCCGTGTGCATGCGTTTCGAGGCAGAGAGTGAGCTCCGGCTTCGGGCCGTCCAAGCCGAGGTGCAGTCACACCTGCGTCGGGCGCTGGCAGAACTTGGCGCAGACGCAGCGATGGGCGGTCCTGCTTTGGTGGGGCGATCGTCGAGCGCGCGGCTGGTCTTCTTCTACGATCTGAGCAGTCCCTACTGCTATCTGGCTGCCGAGCAGCTGTTGTCGCTTTGTGCGCGGCACCAAGAACCGGTGCGCTTTGTCCCAGTGGTAAGTGGTCGACTGGCCGCGGCGGACGAACTTCCGACGCGGCTTGGACCAGCACGGCGGCGGTATTTGCAATTGGATGCCCAGCGCTGCGCGCGTCGGCTGCGGCTTCCTCTTCATTTTCCGTCGCGGTTTCCGATGAACACGATCTTGGCGCTGCGGCTGTGCGTGCAAGTGGCCAGTCGGAGCGAGGCAGAACATCAAAGACTCGTCGGGGCGCTGCTCCGCGCGTATTTTGTCGATGACTTGGATCTGATTGATCAAGATTCGCTGCGTAGGCTGCTGTTGTCTCTGTCGTTGCCGGCGGACGAGCTGCTCCATGGCTGCGCGCTGCCAGATGTTGCGGCGCTGCTGCTACAAAACACCGAGCAGGCGATTTCTGCGGGCGCATTTCAGACACCATGCATCGCCGTCGGCGACGAGCTGTTCATGGGCTGTGATCGCATGGACTTTGTCGAAGCTGCACTTCTTCTTTTGCCGCGCGCCAAAAACGGTGGCAGTAGCGAAGCTTTCAAAGGTGTGTGATGGCAGGGAACAGCGACGATCCCAAAGACCCTCCGCGCAAGACACCGGAACCGAGCCCGCAGGCGAGCTTTTCGTTTTCGGCGCCACGTCCGCCGGTTCGTCGGACTCCGCCTGTCGACGTGCGTCCATCGCCACCCGAGCCACCGCTGCCGCCCTTATCGGTGAGAAGAGTTTCCCCCGATCGTCCTTTGGCATCGGAGCGACCGCCGCTCGGGGAGAGACCGGCTCCCGAACCAAACCAATCGAGCAGCAAGGTGTGTTCGGTCAGCGAAATTGTGGGTCGGGCGGCCAAGCTGCTCGACGACAACTTTGCCAGCGTTTGGGTCGAGGGTGAGATAGAAGGATTCAAGCGACATCAAGTCTCAGGCAACTGCTATCTGGCGCTGAAAGACACCGGTGCTCGAGTCGAAGCAATGCTTCGTCGCCAAGTCGCGCAGTCGATCGCGTTTCCGCTGCGTGATGGTCTGAAGGTTCGCGTCCGTGGGCGGCTTACGATCTATAAGGAGCAGGGGCGCTTTCAGCTCTACATCGAGGAAGTGATTCTGTCGGGTGAGGGCGAGCTTCTGGCGCAGTTTGAGGAGCTGAAGGCGCGACTCGCCAAAGAAGGCTTGTTCGATTCGGCGCGCAAGCGTCCGCTGCCGAAGTTTCCGAAAGTCATTGGGGTCGCTACGTCGCAAAGTGGGGCGGCCCTGCAAGACATCCTGAAGGTCGCCACGCGACGCGGACGGGTGAAAATTCTGGTGGCCAACTGTGCGGTTCAAGGGCCCTCGGCACCGCCACAAATCGTCGCGGCGATTGAAAGACTGGCGCCGCACGTCGACGTGATGATCGTCGGGCGTGGTGGAGGTTCGGTGGCGGACCTGTGGTGCTTCAACGACGAACAAGTCGCACGAGCCATCTATCGCTGTCCCGTCCCGGTGGTGTCCGCAGTCGGTCACGAGGTTGACTTTACGATTGCGGACTTTGTCGCCGATGTCCGCGCGCCGACGCCCTCAGCTGCGGCGGAGCTGTGTGTCCCCGAGTACGCGCGGCTTACTCGCGACTTGGGCGAGCTTCGCCATCGCTTGCTGCGGGCGGGGCGGCGACTGGTCGATGGCGGACGGCAGCAGCTCGATTCCCTGCTTGGTCGCGGACAGATGGCGCTTGAGCGACAGCTGATGCAGCGGCGGCGGCTCCTGTCCGACTTGGGCAAGCGACTGGAAGCCCAGCACCCTCGGACGCAGCTTCTTCGCGACCAGGGACAGCTGGAAAAGCTGCATGGTCGGCTTCTGCTCGCGATGCAGCGGCAGGTGGGCGAAAGGCGGCAGTTGTTAGAGGTCGCGGCAGGGAAGGGCGATGAGCGACTCCGTCGTGCGCTGGAGCGACTGGTCACGAGCAAGCGGCAGCAGCTGCTTGCGGAGATGGGGAAGCTGGAGGCGCTGTCGCCTCTCAAGGTTTTGACGCGCGGTTATGCTGTGGCCCGTGATGACGCGGGGCGCGTGCTGCGGAGTGCGGCAGAGGTGGCGGAAGGTGTCGCTGTGTCTGTTCAACTTGCGGAGGGCACGCTGTTTTGTACGGTGGACGCGACGTCCGTGCCGAGCCCTCAGAATTCCGAGATCCCAAGGTCATCAAAAAACTGAGTCTGGACCGCTTGTCCGCTTGCGCCCAAGTCCTGGATTTTCCGTCGCTGGGATGGCTCTGCAAGGCCGCTGGCACAGGCTTCGCAAGTATCGTTTGGCAACGGTTCCTTATTGGGGACTACGGATGATTCGTGGTTCCTTCTTAGGCCTTTCGCAGGAGAAATCGTCATGAAGCGTCGCGCGACTTTGGTCCCCTTGGCTCTTTTTGGTGTGGTGACTGCTTGCGGTGACAGCAGCCTTCCTGAGCCCGCAGGCATTCAGGCGGAGCTACAGCTTGCCAACTTTGGCAGCTGTGCAGACCTCGAGCAGTACATTGAAGATCAGGCTGTGTTCGAGATGCGTACGCAGCTCGAGTCACAGAAGCGGAGCGGCAGCTCCATCGACATCTTCGGGCGTACGACGGGCGTCGCAGACTCAGCGGCGGCACCTTCAGCGGCGGGCGCGGCAGACAGCAAGTCATCTGGCCCGAGCGCGTACACCAAGACCAACACCCAGGTCGCTGGCGTTGATGAGGCAGACTTCTTCAAGAACGACGGAACCCGCATCTTCCAGCTCGTTGGTCAGAAGCTGTACGCAGTGAAGAGCTGGCCGGCCAACGCGATGCAGATCCAGTCGTCGATGAACATCGAGGGCTATCCCACCCAGATGTATCTGGATGAGAAAAACCGCGTGGTGGTATTTTCATCCATTTATACCCAGTACACCGGATATCTGGAGGACTGGGCCGTCGGTGGAGGCCGTGGCGGAGTCGCGGCAGACGCCTGCGGACCGGGCTACTGCGGCGGCTGGTATGGCAACACCACCAAGGTCACGGTGCTCGACGTCTCGGACCTGACCAGCCTCAAGGTACAAAATGAGTTCTATCTGCCGGGCAACTACGCAAACTCTCGTCGAGTGGGCAGCGCGGTTCGCGTGGTTCTGTCGGATCACTTCCGCTGGCCATCCACGGTCAGGTTCTGGCCTGATTCGCCAACCATCAACTACAACGACTGGCGAGCCTGGAACGCCGAGATCGACCGTCTGAAGGACGCCAACGAGAAGCTCATCCGCGACCAGACGATCGACAAGTGGCTGCCAGCGCAGAAGCTCCGCCTCCCTGATGGATCGGTGAAGACGCTGCCGTACAACTGCTCGGACTTTGCCAAGCACAACGCGCCGACCCACCTGGGCATCACGACAGTGGCGACGATAAACCTCGATGCGCCGCAAGCTGCACCCCAGCGGTCGTCGATTCTCGGTGAGGTTGGCGAAATCTACGCCAACCAGAACGCGCTGTACCTGACAAACCGTCACTGGTGGTGGTGGCCGCGCTTCAACCAGCGCGACTGGACGTATCTGTTCAAGTTCGATCTTTCCGATGTGAACAAGGCACGCTTTGTTGCAGCGGGCGGCGTCGATGGCCACATCGTTGACCAGTTCTCGATGGATGAGGACAAGGGCTACTTCCGCGTGGCGACGACCATCGCCGAGCGGGTGCAAGATCCCAAAGATCCACGCAACTTCTGGGGCCGGATCGAGACGACCAACCGCGTCACCGTGCTCGGCCAGAGTGGTGGCAAGCTGTCGACGGTTGGACAGAGCGAAGAGCTGGCCAAGGGCGAGCGGATCTACTCCTCGCGCTTCATTGGCGATCGCGGCTTTGTCGTGACGTTCCGCCAGGTCGATCCGCTGTACACGTTTGACCTGTCGAATCCTGCGGCTCCGCGCAAAGTCGGTGAGCTGAAGATCCCAGGCTTTTCGACGTACATTCACCCGCTCGACGCGAACAACCTGCTGACGATCGGCGTCTACACGCCGGAAACTGGCACGGGACCACGGACGCTCCAGCTCAGCATCTTCGACGTGTCAGACTTTGCGAAACCGCAGCAGAAGTGGACGCAGCTCGTCGGCTCGTCGAACGGCTGGTCGGAAGCGACGTATGAGCACAAGGCGTTCAACTACTTCCCCGAGCGCAAGATGCTGGCGATTCCGTTCTCGGACTGGTCCTACTCGGGCACCGATCCGTGGGGTTCGTTCCGCAGCGAACTGCGGGTGTTTGATGTGGATACGGCGACGGGCTTCAAGCTGCGCGGCACGGTGTCGATGAAGGATGTCTACCAGAGCGCAGGTGCTCCGTCGTGGGCTTGGTACTACAGCCCCTGGATGCGGCGCAGCGTGATGGCGACAGACATGGGCACCGACTACGTCTATGCCGTGAGCGATGCCGGCATTCGCGCGGCGACTGGTCCGACGCTTTCCACGACGCTGTCGACGGTCGTCTTCCCTCGCAACGACGTCCTTCGTTAGTCCCTGGCGGCGATTCCCGATCACCACGCCGGGTTGAAAAATCGTTTCAAACCCGGTGACACATCTTGGCGGCTGCGGTGTTTGAGCAAGCAAGCAAGCAAGAGCTGCTGCGAACTCCAAACCCCACGCCGCCGAGGTGATGTCATGCGTAGCCTAACCTTCCGTTCCATCCTTTCCGCCGTTCAGATTCCCGCGCTCGCAGTTGGGATGTTTTTTGCGTCCGGCTGCTTCAGGACCACTGCGATCATTCCGACCTATCCAACGGCGATCGCCGAGACCAAGACGCTGTGGACAAACGGCTTCTTCTGGGGTTCGGTCGGTGACACGGTAGACACTGGCGCGGTCTGTGATGGACGTCCGGTCACCCGTGTGACGACCGACCGCAGCTTTGGCAATGCGCTTGTGTCATGGGTGACGCTCGGAATTTATACTCCGTCGCGGATGCGCGTCACCTGCGGGCATGCCCCTGCTCACGCGGGCTACTACCAGAACTACTAGGCCTTCCAAAAGTCTGCGGAACGTGATCTGTCCTTCCCATTCCCACGCAGACTCTGGGCTATGATTCGCGCCACTTGTTCAATCTTAGAACCGGAGGCTTTCGATGCGAATCTCTGCTCGGTCGGTGACGCTGGTTTCCTTCCTCGGCGTCCTCCTTTCGGCCTGCTCTCCAAACGATGAAACGAACTTGGAAGAGAAGCCTGAGAACGCGCTGACGTATCACCAAGATGCCAAGCCGATCCTCGAACGCTACTGCACGGGATGTCATACCGAAGGCGGTATTGCGAACTTTGCACTGACGGACTACGCGAATGCGCAGCGATATGCACCGCTGATGGCGGGTGAAGTCGAGTCAGGTGATATGCCGCCGTGGCCGCCGGGCGATGATTCCCTGCCCCTGCGCTACCCACGCAAAATGGAGCCGCAGCACAAGAAGATCCTGCTCGATTGGCTGAAAGGCGGGGCGAAGGAAGGGGATGCGGCGACTCCGGCTCGGGTAACGATCATTCCGCCTGTGCGTCCGGCTCCGCCGCGTGCGGATCTGGTGCTCGACATGGGCGTGACGTATCAGCCAGACAAGAAGCTGCACGATGACTATCGCTGCTTTGTGATTGACCCCAATCCGAGTGGCACAGGTGGAATGCCGCAGGATTCGTGGGTGCGCGCGGGCGTGGTAAAGCCGGGCAATGCTGCGATCGACCACCACGTCATCGTCTACGCGATCCCTGCCGACAAAGCGGCGATGATCAAGAAGAAGGACGCAGACGAAGCCGGACCTGGCTATAGCTGCCTCGGTGGGCCGGGAACTTGGTCTGCATCGTTTGTGATTGGCTGGGCTCCCGGTGGTGTCGCGGTACGGCTGTCAGACAACGAAGGAATGCCCGTTAAGAAGGGCACGATCTTCGTCATGCAGATGCACTACAACGTGCACAACGACGACGGAAAAGGCGACCGCACGACGGCAGAGCTTGAGATCGTAAAGAGTGCGCCACCGTACCTTGTCTACCAGCTTCCGCTCGCGGATCCAGATCGACTCAAGATTCCGGCGAACGATCCCGATGCCATTCAGAGCATCGTGGCACCGGTTCGGCTCATTCTTCAGCAGCTCAAGCTGCCTGGAAACGATCTGACGATTGTGTCGGTGACGCCACATATGCACTTGCTGGGCACGCGGATTGATACGCTGGTTGGCAGTCAGCCACTGGTGGCGATCCCGAAGTGGGACTTCCACTGGCAGCAGTCGTATCAGCTGACCGAGCCGTTTGTTGCAGGCGGCAACCAGTCGCTCATCCTCGAGTGTCACTACAACAACACGGCGGAAAACCAGCCTGTGATCGATGGAATGCGGCGGACGCCAAAGGACATCACCTGGGGCGAGGGCACAGAGGACGAAATGTGCTTGAGCTTTGTCGGCATCCGCTTTCCTCGCCCGATGCCTTAGCGGTCGCCCAATCCTGCGGCCAGGCCTTCGTTTTTTGCGCAGGACGTGGGGTTTAGGGCTTTCCCTCGGTGAGCTTGTACTTTCCGGCGGTGTAGCAAAGCATCGTCGGGAACAAGACCAGCAGCGCCGCATCCAAGTTGTTCAGTGTCTCTCGCAATCCAACCACGAAGATCCAGCGCATGGCGGGCTCGACTTGTTCGACGGCGCGCACAGTGGTCTGAAGGCCGATGATTGTTCCGAACACGCCGAAGATGAGCGTGAGACAGCTCAAGTTGCGGACCAGCGATGCAAGCTGTTCGGTCGGCTTTTCGATCATCTTGATCGATACGGCGAGTGCTGCCACTCCGAACGCCAGCGTTGGGAAAATCGGCCAGCCAGCCTCACGGATGAAATCTTGAATTAGCGGCACGGGACACCTCCTGCAAATGGGCTCCAAGGCTACAGTCTGTCGTTTTTGCAGCCACTGTGCCAAGCCAGCACGGCAGTCGCATCGACGAGAGTCAGGAGCCTTGGGCTTTCGCGAGGATGGAGCGGCGGTGTCCGCGGACGTCCGCAGCTGTCCGCAGACAGCACTATCCGACTTCGTAGCCGCGGCGCTGCCACCACTCGATCCATCGCCTGGTGGCCAGCTCGCGCTCGCGCTTGGGCTGATCGGAACGGTAGCCGACGACATCGCCCGAGAGCTGGACAAGCTCTTCTTGTGCGGACGCCCGAATCGGCTGATCGGCGTGCGAAAGTCCGGCGAGGAGCCAGTTTAGCCGGGGCTCTCCGCCGTGCTTGCTCAACCATGCATTCCAGCGTCGCTGGCTTTCTCCGAAGTCTTGTTTGCAAAGCTGAACGAGCGCTCGTCGCGAGGTTTCGACGAGTGCCGGATCGGCATCGGACAACAGCGCAATCAGCTCTGGAACAACTGACGAGTCACGTAGCTCGACAAGTGCTTCCATCGCATGGCTTCGCCGTCGGTCGTCACCTTTGGTGAGCTGTTCGACCAGCCACTTGTGGAGCGCACGCAGCGATGCACTTGGTGGGAACGACCGCAGCGCAGCCAGCGCCGCCGTTCGGACGGTGTCACTGCGATCGCAAACCAGCTCTCCAAGCGGAGTCAGCGCGGACGACGCGGGCGCTTCTGCCAGCACCATGATCAGGTAGCCGCGAATTTCCGCGGGTGTCTTGGGATTGGCGATCCGCTCAAGCAGTGGCGAAATCGCCGTCTCTCCGAGCCGCAGGACCAGAGACAAAAGCGGCCCTTGGCTGGCTGCGGACGACGGTGTTGGATCACCGATTCCTCGGCGATCACCACCCCGTAGCGGTCCAGGAAGGGCCGCCACCACCGCGCGGGCGCCCGATTCTCCTGCTGCCAGCAGCTTGGCAAGGGCATCCTCATCGCCGCCGCTCGCCTTGTCAATGAGCGCGCATAGATCCGCTTCCGCTTTGGCGTCTGCGTCCTTTTTGCCCAATTCGGTCTTTGCGGGCTCTGCGGCGGGGGTCGGCTTCGGGGAATCGCCGCTCTTGCTCTTCCGGTTCCGCATCGGCGTCGTCGGCTGATCGCGGGTTGGCGTTGGAACAGCCGTCCCCGGAGCCACCGTCGGCATCGGTGCTGTCGTCATGGGCAGCAGCGATTTTTCGGTCTTGTCGGTCGGACCCGGGCGCTCTTCCGTCTGAAGTCTCTCCCAGGCCAGCCCGGCGATCCGTGCCGCGTCGATCAGCTCTTTGCTGGTCGCTGCGTCGATGCCACTGCCATCGTCATCGACATACACGAGCGCCACTGATTTTCCGCGCACGACGATCGGCACGAGCAGCGACGGCACTTTGTGTGGACGACCCAGCGTTGTGACAACGCTTGCGCCCACGTCCTCTGCTGCGATCGTGCAGGCCACCGGCTCTCCGCGCGAGAGTGCAGCCGAGAATGGCGACGGCCTGTCGGTCGGAATCACCAGTTTCTCGATCAGATCGGGCTCTCCGAAGTCGAGGCCAAGCGACATCCGGCCCTGCACAAAGTCGTGGTGCTTGGTAAACAGCGCTGCAAAGGCTGCTCGCGATCGGATGCCGCGGAGCAGTGCCGCAAAAACGTCCTCACGCTGCGTGGCGCTGTCCAGAAGTTCTGCGACTGACTCGAATGACAGTGGCTGGCTTCCGTCGGTGTTGAGTCCAAACGCGATGCGAGGCGCTGGTCCTTGGAACGGAACCGGAGATACCGTCGACGGTGCTGGTGGTTCGCTGCTCGCGCTGGCCCACGGATCTTTGGCGCTAGTCAGCGGTTCGCCGAGTCGGCCACTGAAGACTTCTTCTGGCACTGCTTCGGGAACGGGAGTCGAGACCGGCTTGACGTCCACTTTTTCCGCGGGCTTCTGCTCGACCGGCTTGACGTCCACTTTTTCCGCGGGCTTCTGCTCGACCGACTTTTTGTCCGGGGTCTTCTCGACGGCTTGGGGCGCTGGCGGCTTTTCCGCGGCCTTGGCTTCCGCCTGCTTGGCCTCGGGTTTGGCTGCTGCTTTGGTCTCGACCGGCTTCTGCTCGACAGACTTCGTCTCGGCGGACTTTTCTGTCGGCTTCTGTTCGATCGGTTTTTCTGTTGGCTTCTGCTCGATGGACGGCTTTGCTTCGGTCGGTTTGGCCGCAGCCTGCATCACCGGCACAGACTTTGCCTGAGGCTGCGCTTGAGGCTTTGCCTGAGGCTGAGGCTGCGGTTGCTGCTGAGGCTGCGGTTGCTGCTGAGGCTGTGGTTGAGCCTGAGGCTTTGCCTGCGGTTGCTGCTGAGGCTGGACCTTTGCTTGAGGCTGGGCTTGTGGCTTTGCCTGAGGTTGCGGCTGAGCCTTGGCTTGAGGCTGCGGTTGAGCTTTGGCTCCCGATAGGTTGTTGAGCGACGGAGCGTTGGCAGCGAGCGTAACTTCGCGGCCGTGCTTGCCCTTCTTCTTCTTGCCCGTGTGTGCAGGCTGCGCCGCAGGGGTTGGTTTGGCCGCGGGCTGGGTCGGGACAGCGCTCGGGGCTGGTTTGCTGGTCGATGCGACCTGCTTGGCTTGCTCCGGCTTTGGCTCGGCCACCGGCTTCTCGTCGGCAATGGGCTTTTCTTCGGCGATGGGCTTGGCTGCGCTGGGGGCTGTCGGTTCGACGGCTGGCTTCCCCTCGGGAACCGGCGACTTGGTTGCGTCGACAGTCGCTTTGTCTGGGGTCGGCGCTGCCTCGGGTTTTTCCGCTGCGGTGGGGACCGGCTCTGGTTGACTGGCTGCTTTTGCGGGTTCGATCGCCGTCGGGGCTGGCTGTACTGCCGTCGTAGGCGTGCGGCGGGAGACGACGATCTTGTCGCTCGGCGTTCGCTTGCTCTCGGCGGAATTGGCTACCGACAGCCAGTCATCGGCAGACAGCCAGTCATCCATCGTCATCGCAGGATCACTTGGCGATGAAGCCCCCGTGATGGCCGGCACTTTCACGGTGTCGCGAACGACCGGCTCGGATGCGTCGGGTCGACTCGCTGGCGGTGTCGCAGCGGTATCGGTCGGGACAGCGTCTTCCCGGATGGCTGGAACTTTGACGGTGTCGCGGACCGGTTCGGGAACCGCGATATCGACGGCAAGTACTTCGATCGCCGCAACCGCATCTGGCTGCTTGGTTGGCAGAGGCGGAAACTCTGTTGGCAGAGGCGGAAACTCTGTTGGCAGAGGCGGAAACTCTGTTGGCAGAGGCGGAACCTCCGTTGGCAGAGGCGGAACCTCCGTTGGCAGAGGCGGAAACTCTGTTGGCAGAGGCGGAACCTCTGTCGGGACGGCTGGAACCTCTGTCGGGACGGCTGGAACCGGCGTGCGTTTCGTTGGTAGCTCGGGGGTATCGAGCGGCTGCGCGGCAACCGCTGGCGTCGGCTCGGCGACTGCGGGCTGCGCTTCAACGATGGGCGCAGACGTTTCGACCACCGGAGTCGGCGGTGCGACGACAGGTGGCGGTGGCTCGACGACCGGCACCGGCACAACTTTGGGCTGTGGGCACAGTCGGAGCGAATCAAGGCTGCCAAAGCGCGGGATCGGATCAACCGTGATAGGTGGTGGCCAGCCTTTGCTCTCGTGGGTCTGCTGGCTGCGCTTGAGGAGTCGAGCAAAGCGTGTGGCCAGTCCTCCCCCGTAGACGAGATCGAACGCTTCTCGGAACCGGAACTCGAGCACAATCCAAGGTTCGATCCGCTGCTTCACGGCGTGGGCGAGCGCATCTAGGTCAGCAACATCCACTTCGATGGTGACGAGCACCTGCAGCACGCCCCCGACCAGAAGCCGAGTCGGCACAGCATGAAAGTTCTCAGCAACGGACTTGGTAAAGACCTCTAGGACTTCGTCGATGGGTCGGTCGCTGCCGTGAATACCATGCGGCAGAGCTGGAAGCTGCGCCGCCCGCTTGAGGTATTGAATCAGCAGATCTTCGTCGATGGCTTTGAGTTCCAGCAGGCTGCTATCGAGACAGCCTCCATTGATGGCCTGGCGCTCAATCGCGTCGGTGATGCGCTGAGAGGTCACTCGGCCATCTTCGACGAGCAGAGAAGAGAGTCGTTTGCTCATGGCTTCAGCACCACGTAGGTTCCCGCCAGCCAGTCATGGAGGCCGCGTTTCTCTCGATCAAAACCAATCCACAGCACTCCAAGGGAGCACGGGAGCACCGCCATCCCATAGCTGAGCGTGCGCACCATGGCGCGAAGCAGCGACGGGCGATCTCCATAGACATCCACAACCATCACCCGGGTCAGCCACTTTCCGGGCGTCTGGGCCATGAGCCCCATAAACAGCCAGAAGTACACGAGCGCGACGGTCAATCCAACGACGAGCATCGCTTCGCTCTTCACACTGCCATCGGACAGACTCGCGAGGAGCACATCTGGGCTTAGCTCGGCGAGGCGGGGCACAGGTTGGCGCTGGACCACTCGCAGCCCGAAGACCGCGAGAACTTGGAGCGGCACCACCAGCAGCAGATCCATGACCATCGCTGTCGAACGACGGAACAAGCCTGCGGCACGGAACGAGGTCTTAGGAGTTGAAGCCGACTCTATGGAGGGCTCAACCGCGGATGTGGCGACTAATGCCATGGGATTACTATATTTTCCGGCAAGGCGAATTACAATCGTTACTCACGACATAGGCGGCGCAGCGTGGCCAGTCGCACAGCAATTGTGTCGTCGTCGATGGTGGTGGCGTAGGCGACGATTCGTGCACCAACGGCCGGTCGGCAGGCGAACACCTGGGCGTAGATTTCGTCGAGCAGCGCCGTCGGCATCTTGTATCTGCACACACGGGCGTAGTCGAAGACCCAAGCGAACCACTGATCTTTTTTGGTCGTGCCAGCAAGCCGCAGCGCCCGACGCAGTGCTTCGACAATCACCATGTCGTCGGGGATGTCGCCGCCTTCGGCGCGCGATCGCATTTCGCTGAGTCGTGGTCCCATCATCCGCTCGGCGTCCTCGATGCGGCCCATCGCCAGCACTTTGTCCGACAGACCCCAGAACAGTCGATAGGCCGAGCCGCGGTTGGCGCCGCCGGTGGTTTCCAGTCCTTCACCATCGGGGGCAGCATGGGCTTGCCCATCGGCACTCGGTGGCGGCGGGTGATCGGGACCGCCGCCCGGGAGCGAGATGCTGCTCGATGCTGGCGCGGGATTGCTGATCGTGCTGCCCGGACTCGGAATGGCCATCGGTGCTGACGGACTCGGTGGAACCGGTGGAACCGGCGCAGCGGTCGAAGGCGGAGGTGGCGGGCCGACCGAAACGGGCGACACGTTCACATCGCTGAAGCTCTGCGAGACGCTGACGTTTGTCCCACCTGATTTTTGTGTCCAGTCCGGCATGTGCGTGACGGTCGGACGGTGCGGCGAAGGATCGTCTTCTCGATCGAGCGTGAACTGCTGGGTGCCGATTCCCAAGATGTCGCCTGGATTGAGCGCCACCACGGTCGTTGCATTGATTCCGTTGACGCGTGAGCCATTGCGACTGCCCAGATCCTCGAGCGTTACAGTGGCCTGGCTCACTCGCAAGCGAGCGTGCCGCCGAGACACCATGGGCTCATCAACCCGCAGATAGCACTCAGGGCCACGACCAATGATGATCTCGCCCATCGGCAGGTTGATCTCCATGTTGCGCATGCGCAGCCTAAATCGGGCCATGGTCGTATTAAGTTACCGCCGATTGGGCACTTCTCACAAGGGGTGCGTGCGGGACAGGGGGGCGAGGTGGTTTGGCGGGGGCTTGGCGGGGTCGTGTGAGGGTCTAGACCGCTTCTGACTTGATCTCCGTCGGGTATCTAGTGTACGAGAGCTTCGTTATGCAAGAGCCGCATGACCAGTCTGTACCTGGTACCTCACAGTCACCCGTCGAAGCAGCCCAGCTGCCAACCCCAACGTGGAACGTTCAGCTCGATCGCGCCGCCGTGATCGCAGCCGAGCTCAGCCTTCGTCCGCAGCAAGTGGAACGGACGCTCGCGCTTCTAGATGAAGGTGCGACGCTTCCCTTCATTGCGCGCTACCGAAAGGAAGCGACCGAAGGCCTTGGGGAAGTCGAAATCTCAACCATTGCCGAGCGCGGCACATACCTGACCGAGCTTCAGACTCGCAAGGCTGCCGTTCTGACGGAGATCCACAAGCAGGGCAAGCTCACTGATTTGCTGAAACAGCGGATCTTGAAGACGCTTTCGCGCACCGAGCTTGAAGATCTTTACTTGCCGTATAAGCCGAAGCGGCGAACGCGGGCGACGATTGCTCGCGAAAAAGGCCTTGAACCGCTGGCGCAGCTGATTTGGTCGCAGCCTGAGAAGGCGGCGTCGCTGGAAGAGCTGGCGTCTGCGTATGTGAGCGCTGAAAAGGGCCTGCCTGACGTCGCCAGTGTGCTTGCTGGCGCGCGCGACATCGTCGCCGAGCAAATCTCTGACGATGCGGGCGTTCGTTCGGCGCTGCGGACCTTTGCGCTGGATGGCGGTGTGCTCAAGTCGCGTCTCATCAAAAAGAAGGATGAGCACGAAGAAGCGCCCGAGCCGGGCAACGAGCGAGCGTCGGATGTGCGGCCGGTTGCGAAGGCCGAAAAGAAGGACGATCCGGCGCTGAAGTTTTCCGACTACTTCGAGTACGAGGAAAGCGCCAAGACGATTCCGTCTCACCGGATGCTGGCACTGCGCCGGGGCGAAAAGGAAGGCGTGCTGCGCGTCACACTCGAAGTCGACAACGACAAGAGCCGTGGTGTGATTGCTCAGCAGGTGATTCGGACACCGTCGAGTCCCCTTCTCGGCGAGCTACGCCAAGCAATTGATGACTCGTGGGAGCGTCTGCTTAAGCCTGCGGTTGAAGTCGACGTTCGCCTGGTTTTGCGTGAACGAGCCGATGCCGAGGCCATTCGCGTGTTCGCTGAGAACCTTCGCAACCTTTTGCTTCAGGCTCCGCTCGGTGGCAAGCGGGTTCTAGCACTCGACCCTGGCTACCGTACCGGCTGCAAGCTGGCGGTCGTCGACGAAAAGGGCGATCTGCTTGCGCATGATGTCATTTTTGCGACCATGAGTGAGTCGAGACGGCTGGAAGCGGCGGAGCGTCTGGAAGCTCTGGTGCGCGAACACAAGGTGGGCTCGATTGCGATCGGCAATGGCACCGCAAGCCGCGAGACCGAGGCCTTCGTGCGCAAGCTGGCGGCGGCAGGCAAGCTACCGGGCGTCAAGATCATCGTGGTCAGCGAGGCTGGCGCGTCGGTGTATTCAACGTCCGAGATCGGTCGGCAAGAGTTCCCGACGCATGACCCCACGGTTCGCAGTGCTGCGTCGATTGGTCGTCGACTCCAAGATCCGCTCGCTGAGCTGGTGAAGATCGAACCCAAGTCGATCGGGGTGGGTCAGTACCAGCACGATGTGCACCAACCGACGCTCAAGAAGCAGCTCGATCAGGTGGTCGAGTCTTGCGTGAACCAAGTCGGCGTGGACGTAAACACGGCGTCGCCGAAGCTTCTGCAGTACGTGGCCGGTGTCGGCGAGACGCTGGCCCAGAACATTTCCGTGTATCGAAGTCAGCATGGGCCGTTTTCGTCGCGCAAGCAGCTGCTTGAGGTGCCGCGGATGGGTCCGAAAGCGTTCGAGCAGTCGGCAGGCTTTTTGCGGATTCGTGAAAATGCCGAGTCGCCGCTCGATGCTTCTGCCGTTCACCCGGAGAGCTACGACGTGGTCGAGCGCATGGCCAAAGACCTTGGCGTGTCGGTGCGTGAGCTTGTCGGCAACAGCGAGCTGATCAAGAACATACAGATCAGTCGTTATGTCGATGAACGCCGCGGTGAACCAACGCTCCGCGACATCTTGGCCGAGCTGGACAAGCCTGGCCGCGATCCTCGTCAGGAATTCGAAGAAGTTGGCTTCAATCCCGACGTGACCGAGGTGTCGCACCTCAAAGAAGGCATGGTGCTAAATGGTGTCGTTACCAACGTCACCAACTTTGGCGCTTTCGTCGATGTTGGCGTTCACCAGGACGGTCTGGTCCACATCTCCGAGCTGTCGCATCGCTTCGTCAAAGATCCGGCGGAGGCGGTGAAAGTCGGTGATCGGGTGAAGGTCCGCGTGATCAAGGTTGAGCTAGATCGGATGCGGATCGGTCTTTCGATCAAGGCGGCGACGGAGCCACCCAAGGCAGAGGCAGGCGATACGCGCCGTCTACCTCGTCCGGTTGAAGGGGCTCCGCAGCGGGGTCACGACGCTGGACCGCGACGAGACAATGGACCGCGACGTGACGACGGACCGCGACGTGACGACGGACCACGACGTGACGACGGACCGCGGCGTGATGACAGCCGGAATCGTCCGGCTGATGCGGGGGCGAGCACTCGATCCGAGGGGGACCGTCGG
>CAYTGC010000006.1:0-50104 GCA_964437195.1 uncultured Myxococcales bacterium
CAGACTGGGGCGGATGAGGACTTTGTAAAGATCCTCGACTTTGGAATCGCCAAGCGAGGATTCGTCGGGAAGACGAAACGGACTTCCCCTGTTCCGCAGCCAAGCGCAAGGGAAGAACGGAGGCGGGCTCACGACTGCGACTTGGGATGTTCCGCAAGAATCTCTGGATGAGCAGAGACGCCGCCTGCCAACGAGGCCACTTGGTACGAATGCTGTGCCAACACCCGTGCCGCAAAGTAGCTCGTCTTGCCATGCGCACAGACAGTAACCACTGGCCGGTCCTTATCCAGCGCCGAAAGATGTCCACGGAGTGCAGCAAGCGGAACGTTGATCGCACCCGCAACCGGATGAGCCTCTGCTGCGGTAGCGCTCCTAACATCGACCAGTTGCACCGAATCCCCGGACGGAATCGCATCGACAGGACATACGAGTCCATCACGTCGATTGGTCGCCGCAAATCCAGCCAAGTTCACCACATCCTTGGCACTCCCAAAGGGAGGCGCATAGGACAGCTCCAAATGCACCAAATCATCGATGGTCAGCTGGCCACGCAGTGCAGTCGCAAGGATGTCGAGCCGCTTGTCCACTCCATCTGCTCCTTGGGCCTGAGCACCAAGCACTTTGCCGGTCTGTGGTTCCCATAGGAGCTTGAGCGTAACGGTCTGTGAACCCGGAAAGTAGGACGCATGTGACGAAGCTGAAACCAGCGTACTCACATAGGGACGACCCAGTTCTTTGAGCCGCTTTTCCGACAGACCGGTGATTCCTGCGGCCAGATGAAACACCCGAACAATCGCGGTTCCGATCGACCCCGGATAGGGAGCAGCCTTGTCCCCCCAAACGATGTGGTCGGCACAGATTCTTCCTTGGCGATTCGCCGGGCCACCAAGCGGCAGATTCGACAGACCACCGACCAATGGATCGGGAGTCGCGCAGACATCACCCACTGCGTAGATGTCTGGATCACTGGTCTGCATAAACGCGTTCACCGCAATGTGACCGCGCGGAGTAAGGGACAGCCCTGCCTGCTTCGCCAGCGTCGATTCGGGGCGCACTCCGATCGAAAGAATCACGGCCCCTACTGTGATTCGCTCTCCTGTCGACGCAATCGCCGTCACTTTGTGCCCTGGTCCCGATTCAAAGGCCGTGATCGACGTTCCTAGGCGCAGATCCACATGATGCGCCTGTAGCTCACGTTCGATCGGGCGCACCATCTCTGCATCCAGGAGAGGCAGCACTTGTGACTGCAGCTCGACGAGATGGACGCGCTTCCCAAGGTGAGCAAGCTGCTCTGCCATTTCGAGTCCAATGAATCCCGCCCCGATCACCAGCACAGAGTGAACATGATGCAGCGCATTCTTTATCCGATCCATGTCCTGCAGATTGCGCAAGGTGAGAATCTGCGGATGATCCATTCCCGGCAGCGGTGGACGAAGCGGCGCAGCCCCCGGAGCCAAGATCAGCTTGTCGTAGGGAAGCAGAGATTCCTTGCCACTGCGCGCATCAACCACAGCAACAGTTCGTGCGCTCCGATCAATTCGGATCGCCTCCGTTTGTGCGCGGACATTCAGATTCAGCATTGCGTGCAGCGACGCTGGCGTCTGGACAGCCAGGGCATCGCGATCCGCAATCTCACCGCCAATGTGATACGGAAGACCGCAGTTTGCGAAGCTCACATCCGGGCCGCGTTCAACAAGCGTAATGTCCGCAAACTCATCCAGTCGCCGAAGTCGCGCCGCTGCGGATGCACCACCCGCCACACCACCAATGATCACCACACGTCGCACGCCAGAATCCGTCCTCATGATCGGTATACAGTCCCTTCTATTTCACTAGAGCCAGTAACGTCGAAAAAGGATTCGTCGGTCGAGAAAAATTTCCTTTCTCGTCGGTGATATGGCAAAGACAACAGACATGGACTCACAATGGATTGCTCGTGCCAAAGCCGGAGACAAGGCCGCGCTGGATCATCTGCTGGAAGAGATTGCCTCCCCGGTCTATCGCTTCAGCCGACGGATGTGCGGTAGCAGTGCCGATGCCGAAGACATCACGCAAGATACACTGCTCGCCGCGGCACAGAACCTATCCCAATACGCTGGCCACGCTTCGTTTCAAAGCTGGGTTTTCGCAATCGCACGAAGCGCATGCTCCCATCGCCACCGGGGACTGAAAAATCAAGCCCATCAACCAGAGGACTCGCTCCGAACGGTTGCCACCACGGCGCCAGATCCAGAAGCAGAGACGATCTCGAACGAGTACTCGACAATCGTCCACAAAGGACTCGATGCACTGCCCAAAGATCAGCGGGAAGTACTATGGTTACGCGACGTTGAAGGACTGAGCGGACAGGAAACAGCAGAGGCGCTGGGAATCTCCCTTGAAGCGGTAAAAAGCAGACTGCACCGCGCCAGACAGGCCCTGCGCGAGATCGTTTCTGCGAACTGGCAGCTCCAAGACAACGGTCCTCTCGCATCGTGTCCAGATGTTGTCGAGCTGATGTCGCGCAAGCTGGAAGGCGACCTGGTGGTTTCGGACTGTGCCCAGATGGAGAAACACATCGCACAGTGCCCTCGCTGCCAGGGACGCTGCGACGAAATGCGAAAGGTATTGGTACTCTGCAGGCAGGCCGCAAGCGAAAGCGTGCCAACAGAAGTCCGCATCAAACTGCAGCGGCTTCTTCATGCGCTGTAGAAGAATCCTCTGCCTTTGGCTGCGTCTTTCCTTTCGCGATCAGCGTAAACAGGGAAGGAACCAGAAACAGCGACAACAGCGTCGATGAAGCAAGACCCCCAACCACTGCCAGCGCCAGTGGGCGATTCGACTCTGCAGCTTTTTCCAAACCAAGCGCGGTAGGCAGCAGCCCAATGATCGTCGCCAGGCTCGTCATGGCAATCGGCACGAAGCGAGTCCGAGCGGCCCGAACTGCAGCTTCCACAAGCGGGAATCCGGCGGCTACTTCGCGGTTGGCTGCATCCACCAAGAGGATTCCGTTTGATACCGCGATTCCCACCACCATCAAGACTCCCATCAGCGCAGTGATCGAGAATCCCAACTGAGCCGACAGCAGTGCCAGCACGATTCCCAATAGCGACACCGGAATCGTAAACAACATGATGAGTGGCAGCCGCAGCGAGTGAAACTGCGATGCCATGATCATGAACACCACCATCACCGCCAGACCGATGGCGATTCCCAATCCGGAAAACGTGGTCCGCATCAGATCAACTTGTCCCACGAAGCTCCATGTGAGCGAGGCCGTACGCAGATCCGCATGAAGCTTCTGCTCCAGCTCTAGTGCAGCGCTTCCGATGTCGCGACCCTGGGTCTGCAGATAGACCGTCGCAGCTCGGGTAAGCTGATTCCTTTCAACAAAGATCGGCCCAACCGATCGTCGAATTTTTCCATACGCACCGAGTGAAACAGCTTCTCCTTTGCCGCTCATGCGGAGCGGGACGCGTGACAGTGCATTCGGATCGCTGACCACCTTGGTGTCGTAGCCTGTAACAACATAATAGGACTGCCCGTTTCCACCATCGATCCAAACGCTGGGCGTATTGATGTTTCCCAGCGTCGCTTCGAGTGTGGCCTGAGCCGCACCACGGAGCTGAACGCCAACCATTCCAGCTTCCGTCCGGTCGATGTCAATCCGAACTTCCGGGTAGTCGATCTGCAGTGTAGGAATCACATCCACGATGCCGGTGACTGTTCGCGCCACCTCTGCCACTGCGAGCGACTGCGCATGCAGATCCTCAAGTGATTCCCCACGAACTTCGATCGCGATTGGCGCGATGTAGCCATTGGAAAACACACTGGCGACAAGGCCACCGGGCACCACTTGGAACTCGATGCCAGGAAAGCTTCGCATCAGTATCTCGCGGGCTTTGTCTGCAAGCTGGCGCTGCGTGTGCTGTCGCTTTTCGACATCCGAAAGTTCGAGTCCGATAAATCCCATGTGAGGTCCAGCGTTCGGGCTCGTCATCGCAGCACGCGCATTCTGCGGCGATCCAATGTTGGACAGGATTTGACCAACCGAACCTGATGGCATTTCTCGACGAATAACGTCTTCCATCCGCTGCACAACATCCACTGTTTGGGAAAGCGAGGTACCCGGTGCGAGTCGGAAGTAGATCGTTTCCATTCCTTCATCGATCTCCGGAAAAAACGTTGTCGGAAGGCGCGACGCATAAACACCACTTGCAGTCACCAGAACCACGGCACAGAAAATGATCACGCTGCGAAACGGCAGGAGGCGTCGCAACAGATCTCCATACAAGTGCGCCAAGCCGTAGATTCGCGTAGCAAACCAGCGAGCCAGCGGCCCCGGAGCGCCATGTCCAAGCAGATAGCGGCAAGCCACGGGCGTAATCGTCAGACTGATGACGAAACCAGCAAACATACCGGTTGCCACCGTCAGCGCCAGCGGGGCAAACAGCTTTTTGGCAAGGCCAGCCAGCAGCAGAACCGGGAGCAGCACGGCAACCGTGGTCAGTGTTGCTGCCAAAGCAGGAAGCGCAACCGCACTGGCCCCCTGTTCCGCTGATTCCTCCTCGGAAAGACCAGCGTGACGATGCCTGTGAATCGATTCCAGTACAACGACTGAGATATCAACCAGAGGGCCCATCGCCAATGTCAGCCCACCCAGAGTAAACGCGTTGAGCGTCTGTCCGCTGGCATAGAGCACCAGTAGGATCGTTGCGAACGCAATCGGAATCGAGATCAGAGCAACCAACACCGCGCGAACGTTTTGGAGGAAGATCAAGATCACGACAGCGATAAGAACCATCGCTTGCAGCACTTCCTTCCGCAGACCGTGATAGCTGCTGCGCACGAATGTTGACTGGTCAAAGATCGGCGTTACTTCCATTCCTTTGGGAAGAGCTCCCTGCATATCGGTGATCGCCTTCTTCACAGCATCAACGATCGCAATCGTGTTTCCACCAGGAACCCGCAGCACGTTCAGATAGACCGCTTCATGACCGCCTACACGGACCGCCTGTGTTTCAGGAGAACCACCGTCCTCGACTTTGGCCACATCGCGCAGCAGCACCGGCTTTCCCTCACGCAGCTTCACGATCGCATCCCCAATCGCCCGAACGCGATCTGGGACAGCGTTGGTGTACACGTTGGCATCAAAGCCGCTGCTGATGAAACGTCCCGACGGAAGCAGTGCATTGGTCTGGGACACCGCACTGGCGATGTCCGATGATGAAACCGAGCGAGCCTGTGCAGCGACGGGATCGACGATCACATTGATCTGGCGCTGACGGCCTCCGTTTGGACTCGCGCTTGCGACCCCGGGAATGCCTTCAATGATCGGCTCGATCACATTCTGCGCGTAGTCATAAAGCTGGGGACTGGAAAAACCTTCTCCCATCACCGCAATTTGAATCACGGGCGCATTGGACGGATCGTACTGGAGGACAAAGGGTGGCAACACCCCAAGCGACTTGGGAACCGCAGCCATCGCAAATGCCACCTGCTGCTGCACCAGCGTCTGGGCCGCCGTCAAGTCAGTTCCCCACTTGAGCCAAACATACACCACCGAGAGACTGTTTCTCGACACACTCTGAACGTGATCCACACCGGGCGTGGCGCTCACATACTTTTCGATCCGCCATGTGATCGTCTTTTCGACATCCTTTGGACCAAGACCCGAAGCGAGCGTACCGATGACGAGCACCGGTGGCGTCAGCTCTGGAAACGTATCCACGCTCAGACGAGGAACGACCACAGCAGAGAACACCACGAGGGCGATGCTGAGCATCAGAATCGCGATGGGATTGCGAAGGGATATGCGTGTCATTTTCCCGACTCCACGCGCGCAGCGCTCTGACCCAAAGACTGTGCTTCAAGCTGTTCTACGACGGTGTCTCCATCGGATAACAGTGCTCTTCCCTCCACCACGACATGGGAGGATGCAGAGAGCACCGGCTTGAGAAACAGACTCCCTCCCGATTCCCCGATCACCTCGATCTTTCGCTTCCGAGCGATTCCCTGTTCGACTGCATAAAGGCTGGCGCTGTCCCCTCGAACCGTGGCCGCCCGCAGCGGAATCTCAATCGCATCTACTTTCTCTCCAACTTCGATGACAAGCTCTGCGGTGGTTCCAACCGGGATTTTTCCTTCCGCATCGGCAAGATCTAGCTCTGCATGAATCGTCCGGGTCGAAGCATCGGCAGAAGGGGCTCGCCTGGCAATTTGGCCTTGCAACTTCATGCCAGTCGCCAAGATCTTCATCTTCGCAGGCGTTCCCGGTGCAACGACGGCAAAGTCTGTTTCAGGAACATCAAGGAGCACCCGAACCTGCGAGCGATCGACGATTGAAAGGATGGAGACACCAGGACGAGCAAAGCCACCCGGATCGATCATTCTCTCTGAGATCTCGCCTTCAAACGGAGCCCTGAGCACGCAGTCGTCCACCTCTAGCGCAGCTTTCGACATCCGCGCTTGCGCAGCCAAAAGCTCGGCCTGCTTGCTCGTACTCTCTGCGGTACGTCGCTCGACTTCGTTTGGAGAAACATAGCCGCCAGAAAGGAGTCCGGACACCCGAGTGGCCTCCTTTTCGATGGCTTCCTGCGTGGCCGAGAGAGCGCGCGCCTGCATCGCCAGCGCTTTGTTCTGTGCCGACGCATTCCGACAATCGAGGGTTGCCAGAACTTGCCCTCGCTTCACCTGCGCGCCCGGTCGTACCAACACTGTGTCCACATACGCTGCCGTGAACTGCGGCCCAATCCTGGCTTCTAGCCACGGCGCAACGGTGCCAACGTAGATTCGAGATGGTCGGTACTTCGCGGCACGAACAACCGTGGTCGTCACTCCTTTGGGCTTGTCAACAAGTGCAACGCGGCTATTGCCCAGCTGCGAGCGATGGTAGAGCGCAGCCAGCGCCCCAATCAGGCCGAGCGCAGAAGCACAGAGTAGGATGGGTATTCGATAGGGAATGAGTCCGACTTGGTGTTTGGGGGTCGCGGCGTCCATCGCTATTCCTCTTGTTTCGCCAACTGGTTACAAGCCACTTTTCATCACCCGCAACAGTGCAGCGCGTGCTCGCGCGACATCGAAACGACCAACGGCAAGCTGGATTTCGGCATCCGTTCGGAGCGCCTCTGCATCCGCTAGCTCGACGCTGGTACCGAGTCCGGCCTTGAACCGAGCGCTGGCCTGTTCGTAGTTTTTCTTTGCTGCCTCACTTGCAGACATGAGGGCAGGCTTGGCTGCCTGCGCAATCCGAAAGCTGGTGTACGCGCGCTGAATCTCGGCAAGGAGCTGCCGCTTTGTGGCGCTCAGCTCATGAACAAGAACGTCCTCCATCGCTCGGTTCTGAAAGCGCCGCGCAAGCAGAATTCCATCAAAGATCGGCGCGGACAGCACAACTCCTACATCCCAGTTGGGAACGGATGGAGCCCAGCCGGAGACCCCGGATGGTCCAGAACTGCTCGGCGCGCCACCGCCCCGACCGTCGATGGTCGCAGTGAGGAAAAGGGTTGGAAACCACTGGTACAGGATCGCTTTTGACAGCGCCTGTTGTCGAAGCAGGGCTGCCACTGCCAAGCGTACTTGTGGGTCGTTTGCAAGCGCACTCTCCACCGCATCTGAACTGGTAGGTAGATCCTCTGGGAATGTCTGGGTTGGCGTCGCAGACAGCAGTGTTTCTGGGACTCCCACTGCTGCTGCAAACAGGACCTTGGCTGTCTCAATCGCGCCCTGCGAGCGAGTCGTTCCCACTTCAAAGCGGGTAAGATCAGCGGCTGCGCGCGTCAGATCAATGGGAGGGCGGAGTCCGCGATCCACGCTCGCCTTGACCATATCATACCGAAGCTTGGCCCGCAGAAGTGCATCGGTCGCGGCGCGATCCACTTCCTGCGCCGCCAGCACTGCGTAGTACGAGGTCTCGACCAGGAACTCGATCTCGGACTGCTCCATAGCTACGCGCTCACTGGCGATGTTTGCATCAAATGCGGCGACAGCAGACTGAGCCGCAATCCGACCAAAATCGAACAGCATTTGACGTCCGCCGATCGCAACCAGCGTCGATGGATACGCAGCAGACCAGCCTGCTTCGGGATCGACTTTGGTTGCACCAATGCGGGGCAGATCGACCGTGCGAACCGCGGAAAACATCGCGGTGCTGTTGTTCATCGTCCCCCCAAAGAGCTGCGCCGTGGCGCCAAGCTGCGGCAACCACTCCGCACGGGAGATACCAATTCCGCGCCGGGCCACCTCGATTCGAGCGCGAGCGGCGTGCAGACTGGGCCGGTTTCGCCGCGCATAATCGAGCGCTTCAGGAAGCGACATCGCTGCCACGTCCTGAGGCTGCTGCGGCTGCAGTCCGCGCCCGATGTGGTGCGAATCGACCTTCTGCGCCTCGTCTGCTTGCGCAGCGATTGGGAACACAAGAGTAGCAGCCACAACGATGTGAATCGCGGTGACAGCGCGCAAAAAGCCAGCGGTCTGCGGACGAAGCATCAGATCACCTCAGGAAGAGCCGGGAAGCAAGCGACAT
Source organism: uncultured Myxococcales bacterium (assembly GCA_964437195.1). GTDB lineage: Bacteria > Myxococcota_A > Polyangia > Palsa-1104 > JAEUJZ01 > JAEUKA01. The sequence continues at coordinate 8,504 of CAYTGC010000006.1, forward strand.
ACCAGCAAGAGAGACTCAGGAACCAGCCAAATAGCAGACGGAACAGCGACATTTTTTTCCGATCGGCCAACATTTTTTTCCGATCGACAGGCTGCCGGAAAGTCCGTTGCCGCCTATGCATCGTATGGTCTACGGATTGCTTGTTCGCCAACCTGTGAGGAGCAAGATGACTCCGCTCGCCGATCTCAACACGCCCTCCTCTCCTACTCTGTACTTCCCTGGCCGCATTCCGATCCGAGGCTGGTGGATTGGCGGACTCATGGGAGGACTCCTATTGCTGCTCACCCTGTTGGTTTTCGGAGATGTTCACCGACGGCACAATGAAGCACTGGAAGACTTCACGGTGGAACAGAAAGCGCATGCCAACGGTCTGGCGATGGGACTCCGGGCGCAGCTGGACAGTGTGAGATCTGCAGTGCTGTGGGCTGTAGAGCGAGGCGATTGCCAGACCAACATCCGACCCAGTCCGAACGATCCAGTCTTGGGACTGCACGTTGCCGACAGTCCGCCACCCTCACGAGCCGTGGCCGATGGACAGATTCCCCTGAGCCTTGCCATCGATGAGAACCGACGGGCCTACTTTTCGATCTCGCTTCAAAGCCTGCGCAGCCGACTGCGAGAGCTGGATCGGCCAGGGAACGTCCGTATGCTCCTGCTTCCACCCGGAGCAGACATGTTTCAGACGCTCAATGGACGCAGCGTTCCTTCATCGCTTCTGCTCAAAGGACTGCACGATCCACAGCATCACATTCGGATTCCCACCGATGTTGCAGAGTCGTTCCGGTTGCCCCCAGGAGACGCGCTCGCCGGCCTGGCCGAGATTGATGCCGGTGACATGGGAATTTGGGCGGTGGCCGTGGTAGCAACCGCGAGGCGCGCGCTGGATCGTGAAGCCCAGGCAAGCTGGCGCTCTCTCGTTGCGATCGTCGGTTCGGCAGGACTTGTGCTTCTGCTGATGCGGATACTGGCCTTTGGACAGAGACGCGAACTGCGAATCGAAAAAGCGCTGGAGCTGGAGGCCGCTCACCGCCGACAAGAAGAAGTGTTGGAGCGCGCAAACCGCGCCGCCACCCTTGGGGCTCTGGCGATCGGAATTGCACATGAACTATCGACTCCCCTTGGCGTGATTGCAACCCGAGCCGATCAGCTGCGAACGTTTCCGAACAATCAAGATTTGATCAGAAAGAGCGCGAACGTGATCAGCGAACAGACCACCCGCATCGAGCGCGTGATGCGCGGAATCATCGGTCTGGTACGCGGCCAATCCCCATCCGAAAGCAAGTTTTCAGCAGTGGCAATTGCCCGTCATGCGGCAGAGCTTGTCGCCCATCGATTCTCTGCGGCGCACGTCGAGCTGCACCTCAAAATGGAGGCACAGATGCCGGACATTCGAGGTGATCAGCACCTGCTAGAACATGCTGTGGTGAACCTTCTGCTTAACGCATGTGACGCATGTGATCCAGATGGCGTCGTCGAGTTGGAAGCAACAACCGCAGAGGAATCCGTGGCGTTCACGGTGCGCGACAATGGCGGTGGCATCTCTGAAGAAGTGGCTCGTCATGTGATGGAGCCGTTCTTTACGACCAAACCACAAGGACAGGGAAGTGGTCTGGGTCTCGCCATCGCGCAAGAGATCATCAAGAGCCACCGCGGAACGCTTACATTGATGCCGCGCGAGGGAGGCGGAACGACTGCTGTTGCCCGCATTCCGATTCAGAAAGGGAATCTGTCATGAAAGATGAAAGTCCGCGAATCCTCGTTGTCGATGACCAGATCGAAATGGCCGAGACCCTGTGTGATGGACTCGGCGCTCGCGGTTTTTCGACCATTGCCTGTGGTTCTTCTCCTCGTGCCATGGAGATTCTCGATCGGGAACGCATCGATGCCCTGATTACCGATCTGCGCATGCCGGATGTTGATGGATTCACACTGCTTGCACACTCGCGTCAGGGGTGCCCAGAGCGCCCTGTCCTGGTCATGACTGCCTTTGGTGCCATCGACAGTGCCGTCGAGTCGATTCGCCAGGGAGCCTATCATTATCTGACCAAGCCGTTCTCTTTTGACGAGCTGCTGATGTTCCTCAAGCGAGCGCTGGAGGAAGCAAAACTTCGTCGAGAAACCACGGCCCTGAAGCAGACACTAAAGACGCGCTTTGGCCGCACAGCGCTGATCGGACAGAGTCGTCCCATTCTGGCACTCCTCGATTCCTTGGAGCGAGTGGCCGCAACCGATGTCCCACTGCTGGTGAGTGGAGAAACAGGTACGGGCAAAGGCCTGTGTGCTCGCATGGTTCATGCAGAGAGTCCGCGAGCGACCGGTCCGTTCGTTTCGATAAACTGTGGAGCCCTGCCAGAAAACTTGCTCGAGAGTGAGCTTTTCGGACACGAAAAAGGGGCATTTACCGGAGCGACTCAGAGTCGCAAGGGACTGTTTGTGGAAGCCGATCGGGGCACGCTATTTCTCGACGAGATTGGCGAGCTATCTCTGCAGCTTCAGGTGAAGCTCCTTCATGCTTTGGAAGAAGGCTATGTGCGCCCGGTTGGGGCCAATCGACCCGTCCCCGTGAATGTGCGAATCATCGCCGCCACCCATCGGAACCTTCGACAATATGTAGCGCAAGGGAAGTTCCGCGAGGATCTTTTCTATCGGCTCGATGTGATCTCCGTGGAAATTCCGGCGCTCCGGGATCGCCGCGATGACATCCCGCTCCTCGTCGAACAGTTTCTGTCTGAGCAGATCCACAGACACGATCGCTCGCCAGTGCGCCGAGTCTCCACCGACGCAATGGCAATCTTGGTTCGGTACGACTGGCCCGGTAATGTCCGCGAGCTTCAACATGTGATCGAGCGCGTCATCGTGCTCGGTCGAAACGTGGAGGTCAGCGCCCTGGACCTACCCGCAACCATCGCTGCCCCAAAACACGAGCAAACACTCGCATTTGAAGGACCGATCCTTCCGGTCAAGGTCCTGCACAGACAATACGCCCACTGGGCGATGGCACAGCTTGCGGGTCAGCGTAGAGCAACGGCAGATCGACTCGGTATTGACGTTCGCACGCTCTACAACTGGCTCAGCGACGATGGTGCTCTGCAAGCAACCTAGTGACCGGCCCCCCTTTCGCGATCCCCACTGCCTACACAGTCTCCCATCCGACAGCATCCATGCCAGACACAAATCATGGTATGGTGTAGCGAACCCTTGTCATTGGCGTGCATCGCTTTGGGGGGTCCTTCGCTTCAGCTCAATAGGGAGGTCTGCGCATGCGTTCATTTTGGAACCGATGTGGTGTGCTCTGCTGTTCACTTCTGGCCATGTCTCTTGTGACGTGTGGCAACAACACGCTGTCAGGAGACGCTGCCTGCACCGGAACCGGAGATACTGACGGCGATGGAGTGTCCGATGAGATCGAGTGCACAAACGGCACCGACTGGAACAACCCCGATAGCGATGGAGACGGTCTGCCGGATGGGATCGAGCTAGCGTATCCCAAGATCTGCGTGTCAAAAGACCCGGCTCTTCAGCGGCGACCACCCGCGAGCTGCGAGGACGATAGCGGCTGTACGGTCGATGAAGCATGCAAAGGACTCGATCCTCTCAGCAGTGACAGCGATGGTGACGGCGTTCCAGATCAACAGGAGGACCGGGATCTCAATGGAACCATCGATGGCACACAGGGTGAGACGGATCCTCGCCTTCAGGATACCGATGGTGACGGCAAAGGAGACAAGGACTCCGGCGTCAAGATCTGTCGTCCAGACGGTCTGGCCACAGTCACACGAGTCGCCATTCCCAACGCTGGTTTTCAAGTCGGACATGACCCGGTGTTTGGGACTGCACGAACGGTGACCGGAACCAATGGCCGTGGCGCCGTGGTACTGGAAGACGCTGCAACCGGAACCGCTGGCGTGGTCCTGGTTCGTGCGACCACCCTGGCTGATGTTCGCGCCGATGCGACCAAGGCAGAAGCCGATGTTGTGCAAGCCGTGGGCGCCGGAGTCACCTCACTGCTCCTCGGTCGACCGATCACAACGCACGAAAATGCGTCGGCAATTACGTCCTCCTATCGAATCGTCCGGGCCGCATCAAGCGCTTCAGCATTGCGCGATGCGCTGCTCAATCCGCTCGTTGGGGGAACCGCCCCGGGAGGCGCTCCGGTGGGAGCGTCTGGTGAGTTCTACATGGACATCACCACCGTTCGAATCGGCAACCAGAACCAGATCATTGTGACGATCGCCCCGAGGACTCTGTACGACGACGCAACGAAGGCCACAGCCATTCGGACCAACGATCTGTACAACACCACGGGCGTGGCCGCAGGATCGAAGGATATCGACTTCACCTGCCAGGGCTTCACCGCCAATCGGACATCGCTGGCGGACTTCATCTGGACCGTTGATACCTCGGGTTCGATGAACGACGATCAGGAGCGACTTGGAAACACCGCGACCAAGTTCTTCAACCGGCTACGGAGTGCAGGTGTGGACTTCCGAGTTGGCGTTCTGCAGGCCGGAAACACGCAGCTTAACATCGACACCCCTGGCTTCAAGTTCATCGATGGCACCGACGTGATGGGACCGGTTGCACTGTGCAGCCAAGTCACCGTAGGAGCATGCCCATCCGCAACCACAGAGACGCTGCGCCCCTATACAATGTCGGGTGGTCAAGAGGAGCCCACTGCAGCAGCGGTCCTGATGTTTGCAGAGCTAAAGCGCCGCGCGTCCATCAACGAGATGAATGTGAATCGGCGCCTGCGTGCAGGAGCACTTCCGGTGGCATTCCTTGTCACGGACGAACCAGGAGCAAACGACTACACTCGCTACTTCCAGAATGCAAAAGATCCCGACACGCTGGCCGCTTGGGGTAGCGCGTACAATGCAACCACCCTCAAGAACATCGTGAACTACTTCAAGAGAAACAACATCCTGACGTTCGGTCTGGTTCCGGTCAGCAACCGGGCATGCAGCCCGACGCCTGATGTTGCAGATCTGCCGCGCTGCGTGATCGAGGGCAATGGTGGTGCATCGATCAACATCTCGACAGCGCTGGACGCAGAAGTCACTGCCGCGATGGACCGAATCGTCGACGCCGTTGCCGGAGCGTCCAGCCAGTACAAGCTGCTTCGATCTCCCATCACCAGCACGATCAAGGTCAACGTTCGCAACGTCGACGTTCCAAGGTCGCGGAGTGATGGATTCGATTACGACGCCGCGAGCAAGTCGATCATTTTCTATGGAAACACCTATCGGCCAAAACTCGGCGACAACGTCGTGATCTCGTACCGAATCTGGAAAGGATCGGTCGGCTAGGAAACGTGGGGGCGCTTGGGGTGGCCAAGAAAACAGAAGGGAGGACACGGTATGGCGTGTAATAAGAAATCCGGTGCGTGTGCGCGCCGTGCGCTGAGCGAAGCGACGATGAGCCGTCGGAATGCGCTGGCGGTTGCGGGGAGTCTGCTTGCATCAGGACTGCTGAGTGCCTGCGGAGCAGAGAAGATCGGAGCTTGCGTGGGTGCCGGCAAAGGACTGCAAATTCCGGCGGCAGGCGGCTTGAATGTTGGCCAAGCAGGAATCTATCCTGATCCTGCGAGCAACCCACTGTTCATCATCGCGCATGATGGTCAGGGGTTCATGGCCATGAAGAACTACTGCACGCACGCGGGCGTCGGTCTCAAGATTGAAGCGGACGGAACCTATTTCTGTGAAGCCCACGGCAGTCGGTTCGGGTTTGATGGAACACTGCTTGCGGGGCCCGCGCTAAGGCCGCTTGATCACGTCGCCATGTGTCGTCGTGCAGATGATGTGCTGGTGGTCGACAAGACCACTGTCCTACCAGATCTAAACAGCCGCGTGACCTAACGCTCCCTCCGCGCTACGACCCTCCGACCCCCGTACAGACCCCTGCGATAAGTGCGCTCCGCCGCAACCATCGCCCGCGTTAGACTTCGCAAACACTTCCCAGACACTTCCCACACCGGACCCGGACTGGATCTGTCTCGTCGGCCAGCAAGATTGGATGATTGGAATCGCCAAGCAGCAGGGTTCTCAGGAATCGGCCAGCGCAGGTCCACACTCGCCGACTCCTGATTCGCTGCTTGAGACGACCGCAGGAACGCTGATGGGAACACCGTACTACCTGAGCCCGGAGCAGGCTCGGGGTGAAGCGGTGGATGGTAGGACGGACCAATACTCGCTCGGCTGCATTCTGTACGAAATGCTCAGCGGCAAGGTTCCGTTTACGGGCGACACACTGCCGATCGTCCTGATGAAGCATGCAACCGTTCCGCCCCAGCCGCTCCGTGAGCTTCCCGATATCACGGGCGTACCAGCCGGGCTGGAACAGATCGTCCTGCGCCTGCTGGCCAAGAACCGAGAGGATCGATTTCCTGATCTAGGCGCGCTGGAGCAGGGACTGCTGCGTGTCCAGAAGCAGCTCGACGGACGCAGTGGCAGAAAAGAGATCTTTCAGAAGTCTCTTATTGGCATCGCGGGAGCCAGTGTTCTGGCACTGACAGCAACGATGATCCCGCGCAAGTCCGGCGAAGCACCACCGCTGTCTGGACAAGAGATCCTTGGAATGCGAAGCCAGGCGATTGCGACGCTGAAGCAGGCACTGTCCTCTCCGCCTCCGCTGCGTTATTCGGCAATCAGTGCGCTGGGTCAAGTGCAGGCACACGAAGCGGCAACCGAACTGGGACGCTTTGAATCCGACGGTGATGAGCTATCCAGGGCCCTGGCGGCCAGAGCGCTCGGCATGCTTGGCCAGAGCCAAGGGAGGGACCGGCTGCGCAGCAATCTGCGAAGCCCGAATGATGCGGTCCAGCTTCAGGCTGCGTACCTGCTTTGTGATCTGGAAGTAGGTTCAGAATCCCATGTGGTGATGGAAAAGCTGCGCATGGCACTCGGTAGCAAGAGCGTTCCGCAAGCGATGCTACTGGATGTGCTGATGTGCCTTTCGCACGGCAGTGAAGAAGACAAGGACGACGCGGCGTCCGCAGTAGCGGCGCGGGCTCAGCTCGCAGCGTTGTTCCAGGAATCACAGTCTGCGCAGAACAAGATTCCGATCGCAGCGCGGCTCAATGCCTTGGGTGATGAAGCGGCTCACACGTATCTTGCAACTCTTGCCACGCAGAAAGGAACAGCCCAGCTCCCAGCCGCACGGGCCTTGGCGTCGCCTGCTGAATCTCGCCTTGCGCCGCTCTTCCGAACGACACTCCGCAGTCCACAGACAGACGCCAGCGCTCGAATCTTGTCGAGCGAAGGACTCGGCTATAGCGGCGATCTGGACGACTTGCGGCTGCTCGATCGTATGGTGCAAACCAGCACTGCATCATCACCAGAGGAACGAGTGGCCGCGGCAACTGCGGTGCTGCGCCTGCTCCTGCAAGACAAAGAGACTCTGTCTGAACAGAGTCTTCGCTGGGCCGTGGCGGCGCTCAGTGATGGAAGCTGGGCTACCCGAGCAGCGGCCGTTCAGATCCTTGCACAGAGCCATGTCCCAGAGGCCAAAGCCCTGATCGCAGGCCTGCTTGCCGACCCAGATGTTCGCGTCCGCAAACAGCTGGTCCGTGCCCTCTCACGAAGCAAGAGACCAGATGCGATGGTGTCACTTCTGGCAGCCCTGCGGGACGTGGATGCCGACGTTCGGGTGCTAGCGCTGCGTGGTCTGCGCAGGCTCATCTCGCTCTTTTCCGGGGAGGCCCTTGCTCAAGCCCGACGCGATCTGGAAGGAGTCTTGGGAAGCTTCCTTGGGAATGCATCGCCCGTCGAAGAAATCCTTGCTCGAGGACTGCTATTTGGTCTTGGCGATCAGTCCCAACGGCAGATCCTTCAGCGCATGCAAGACAGCCACAGTCCGAACCAGAAGCGCGAGCTGATCGAAATCGGAGTCCTGGACGAAACCGCACTGGAAGCGCTGCTCCGTGATGCCGATCCACAGGTTCGGGTCTTGGCCGCGATGAAGCTCTATCAATCAGGGAATGCCCAGGCGCAGACGGTCCTTCGCACCGCATTCCTTGACGGTGGAGTGCTCTCTCCGGGGGCATATGCGGCGCTGCGCGAAAGATCGAATGCCGACCCCGTGCTAAGCCAAAAGTTCCTTGCACTGATTGCCCCCGAACGACCGCTTGCCGTTCGGCTGGCGGCGCTCGAAGCAGCGCAGCTTCTGCCGCAGACCGAAGCGCTCGAGATCCTCCTTCGCGGGATGCACGATCCTGAGTCCGAGGTCCGGAGCCTCTGCGCAGAGGTAGCCGCCGATCTGGCGCTTCCAGCCAATGCAGGATCTAGCAGTCAACAGAGAGATGTGGTGCTTCGCTATCTCAGTCAAGATCCGAACCCTGCGGTGCGTGCCCGTGCCGCTGCACTTCTCGGCCGCAGTGTGACACTCCGACCGGAACTTCGCAGGCTACTCAGCCAAGCCGCGGAGTCCAAGAAAGCCGCGCCGAACAACATCCGCAAAGAGAGCAAAGAAACAGACACACCTGTTCCATCGGCCCCCATCGGAGCCGATCCAGACAGCGAAGTCACAAAGACCTACGCGGCCGCAAGACAGGCAGTCATGCAGGGCAACGTCCAAAAAGCCGTACGCCTCTTTCAGCGAACGAGAATCCTCTGTGGTGGTCGCGCAGCACAGAGTACGTGCGCGCCCCTGGGAGGCAAAGTGGCACTTGAGCTGGCGTCCCTTTACGAGAAGGACAACAGCCTTCCGGAAGCAATGCAGGAGTATGAGAAGTCCATGAATACCGCTGGAGCTGGCAAACTTCCCCCTGCACAGAGATCGGAAGCCCAGAAGGGAGTCGTACGACTCCTGTTCAAGCTTGGGAAGGTCATCATTTCGACGAAGCAGGAGAAAGGATGCAAACAGGAATCGCTGTGGGTTCTGGCCGGTGTGCGCACGCAAGTAAAGGTCGGCGCTAGCTTCCAGCCCGTGCAGGTCGCCGCTGGAAGCACGACGAAAATCGGAGACTGTCCGTGAACCCGAGTCGCCTTTTCTATGGGCTCTGTGCCCTGCTCCTTTTCGGGTCCACCACGCGGTCGACAGTAGTGCATGCCAGACAGAAGGCGGTTCAGGCACAAGCAGAGGGCCGAGCCCGGCGGCTGCTGGATCAAGGGATTGCCAGTCTGTCGACGCGCAACCTTGTGCAAGCGAGCCGGAGCATAGAGGACTCCTTCCGCGCGCAGCCGTCCGCGGAAGCCCTGTTTTATTTGGGAGCACTGGCCCTTGCGGAAGGCCGACTTCTCGACGCACAAGATCTCATGCGCCGCTATCTGCTCGATCCGCGACTCAGCCTCTCAAGCGATACACCAGAGACGCAGGAGGCACATCGAGTCCTTTCACAAGCCTCGCCATCCAGCGGACAGCTAGGAATCCAAGGGGCGGAAGGAACGTTGGTTTCGATCGACGGAAAACTTCGCGGAAGCTTGCCGTTGGCGCGGCCCCTGCTCCTTGCCCCCGGGCGCCACGAAGTATCCCTGGAGCAAGGAAGCAAGCGCCAGTCAGAATCGATCGAAATCGCAGCATCACGATTCTATGAGCTGCGACACAGCATGTCTTCAGGGGCGGTGGTCATCCTCGAACTTCCCAGCGTACTGCTCCTCGATTCACAGGAAGGGACTTCGGAGTTCACCACGCTCACCTACGATGGACTTGCAAGTCAGCTTCGCAGTGAAAATCACACCCTCTTGCCGCGAATCGATCTCAAGCTTCCTATTGATGGCAAAGATGCAGCAGAGTGTCTGGAGAGTCGCACCTGCCAGGTCAAGCAGGGACGGAAGGCTGGCGCAGATGTGATCCTAAGAACGCGCATCATCAAGCGGAGTGCGGATACCTTTTTGCAGGTAGATGTGGTCGATCCCAAAGTGGGTGATGTGGCCGCGAGCGGCGAGAGTCGCTGCACAGGGTGCTCGTCCAAAGATGTTGTGACTGAGTTGCTCAAGCTGGCCATGCCACTTCTGCGACAAGCCCAAAGTCGTGCGCGTGGAGTCATCGAGATCGACTCTGTTCCGAGCGGAGCAGATGTCACGATTGGCTCTATTTTCCTCGGGAAGACGCCTCTTGTGCACACTCTGTTTGCAGGTCCAGTCGAGCTGCGGGTGTCGCTGAGTGGTTTCGAAGAGCAGACTCTCAAAGCCGAGATCCAAGCGCAACAACCGACCAAACTCTCTCCACAGCTTGCGCCCCGCGCTGTGCTTTCACCAATCACCAAGACACCCGCAACCCAGCACGTTGTCCGGACAGAGTCTGAACGCACGCTGTCTCTGCGGCGGATCATCGGCGGCGGCGTGTCTGCCCTGGGAGCAGTGATGCTTGGGTTTGGTATCTCCGGTCTATATATGTCCACCCAGTGCACCACTGAGGCACCAGCACCTTCTGCCATCTGTCCCGAGGGCTATCACACCACTGTGCCTGGTGCCGCGCTCACAGCTGTGGGAGGCGTGGTGCTGCTCACTGGAGTTGGACTGGTCGCCATTCCTACGCCATCGCGGGGAAAGTAGGAGACGTTGATGAAGAGAATCCTGCTCTCACTCGCTCTCTGTTCCTTCAGCTGCGATGCGGTCTGGAGCAGCTACAAAGGCGCTGCGGCAGATCACTGCGTGGTAACGCCAAGTCGCTGCGGAATGGCAGAGGAATGCAACCCCACCACCGGTGAATGTCAACCGAGTACCGCTCCAAAGCTAACCGTTTTGCGGATCACAGACTGTGAGGCCAGCAGCCTGACAGGCGCTCTCACACAGCCGGATCCGGTTGGTTTTCAAGTGATGCTCAAGAGCGGCTGCACTTACAAATTCAAGTCCGTTCACAACCACTGGTTCGGACCAAATGCGCTCCCGCTTATCGACAAAAAAGTCGTCATTGAAGGCAACGGCGCAGTCCTCGAAGGCGGAGCAGACAGCGGTCTTCACTTTCGCTTGGCCACCATCGCGGGGACGCTTCCGCAAGATGGCAGTTCCAGTGTGGGCGTAGATGGAGTCCTGGTGTTGCGCAACCTCACCATTCGTGGATTCTCTGTTCGTGGTGGGAATGGCGGATCGGGCCAAGCCGGTCCAACCGGAAACGGCGCAGGTGGTGGTGCGGCAGGACTGGGTGGAGCGATCTTTGTGCAAGGTCGCTTGGAGCTGTACGGAGTCACGCTGCATGGCAATCGAGCCACCGGGGGAGATGGAACGGGCGCCAGTGTCATAAACTCACTCGGTGGTGCGGGTGGCGGCGGCGGACTTGGCAGCAACGGCGGAGAGGGTGGAGACGGCAGAGCCGGGGGTGGCGGCGGTGGTTTTCGCTACGATGGATGCAAAGCTGGAACCATGGGCCTGGTCGGCGCAGGTGGTGGATTTCTCGAAACCTGTGAGAGCACCAGTCTGAAGCGCGAAGGGGGACTCGGCGGCTCCAACGGATCGAAAGGGGGCGTCGGATTTGGCGGCAGTACGCCGGGCACCTCGACAACCAAGTACGATGGCGGCGCTGGCGGTGGACAAGGGGGTCTCGGAGGCACTGGCGGTGTGGCTGCCGATCTCAAGCTTGGACAGAGCAAACCCGGAGGAGCCGCGGGAGATGGAGGAGGCGGCGGTGGTGGCGGCGTGATTCCTGCAAGTACCGGTGCGACAGGCGGTGGTGGCGGCGCCGGATTTCTCGGTGGTGGTGGCGGCAACAGCGCATCCTTTCCCAGTCCAGGGAGTCCCGATGGCGGAGGTGGTGGCGGCGGCTTCGGCGGTGGTGGTGGGGGTGGAACAGAATACGGAGGAGGAGGTGGCGGCGGCGTGGGAGGAGGTGGTGGCGGTGCTTCCGTTTCCCATGAAAGCAGCAGCACGTTTTCAGGAGGTGGTGGCGGCGGCTTCGGCGGCGGTGGCGGCGGCGGCTCGCTCGGCGGAACCGGTGGCTTTGGCGGCGGCGGTGGCAACTACGGTGGAAAAGGCGGATTCGGCGGTGGGAGTGCAGCACCCGCATTTCAAGGCGGAGGCAGCGGAGGCGGACTCGGTGCTGGTGGCGCACTATTTGTCCTCGATGGAACCCTCGTTGCCGCCAACAGCACCTTCTTCGACAATGCAGTCAAAGGCGGAGCCGGAGGCGAGCAAGCCGGAGCGGCCAGCAGCCTGGGTGGAGCGATCTTCAACCTCAACGGCAATGTCAGTCTGTACAACGTCACAGTCGTTCGCAACGAGACGATTTCCACCGCGACCGGACTCCCAGCAACCAGCAGTGAAGGGGGAGCCATCTACCAGCTAGCCCTCGGAACGTCTGGAAAGACAGCGCAGCTCGCGATCTTCAACAGCATCCTCTCGGACAGCAAGCTGGGATCGCCTCTGGCGCACGATCTGGTGAGTGATTCCCGCGCAGGCGACGGCTCCGCCAAGATTAGGTTCGGCAAAGCAAACCACCTGGGTAGCGCCGACAGCGGCTTGGGCCTTCCGACAAAGGGACCGGCCCCGCTTCCGGCGACTGCAGACCCAAGCGCGGGTCCAGCGGTCTTTGTTCCAGACCTTCAAAGTGCTGTCGTGAATGTAGGGGAGTCTGCCATCTGCTACAGCACACAAGTGGCTGGACGCGATGCGCGCGGTCAGCTTCGAAAGCCGAGCTGCACACTGGGCGCGGTGGAAGCCGACGTCCTCATGGCACCAAGCTGCGCTTACTTGCCAAGGACACTCCCCGGGCGGCCCTTTTCGTGGCTTGATGCCTGCGGCGGATTCCTTTTTCTCCTGTCCGTCGATCGCCTGCGCCGCTCGACACAGAGGAGAAAGCCCGAATCACTCCGGCGATGACCTGCGGCTCGACGGCCCCGTCGCACCGAGCCTTCAGACTCGTGCCCACCACTCCGGACACTGGGCCCCCTTCCGACCAGGCAAGCCTTGCTGGCAAAGTTTGCCGGTCCGCAAACATGGGCAGTACGCACAGGCGAGTCAGCTCCAAGCTCTCCGAGAGAATCTCGCCAACGTGGCCGCCACGGCTCGTTGGCACGGCAGTCGCAATAGGGAAAGTCACACGAGCCGGTGACCATCCGGCTTAGGACTTTGCTTGGGAAAGGACGACACCTATGAACAAAATGACGCGCCTTGTGACTGCTTGTGCTCTCGCCATCTCGGCTGCGACGGCCGGCTGCGGCAGTTCCTCTACCGGAGCGGAAGCCGCGCCGAGCTCGGCAGATCCATCCTCCGCAGGTGGAGCGGAGCGAGCGATTGCAGAAGCAGACATCATCCAGCTCGATGGCGGAAGGCTGTACGCACTATCTGCCTCGGGATCGGTCTCCGTGGTGGATGTCTCGGTTCCAGGTCGACTTGCACTGCTTGGACAGACACGTCTTGGCGGCATTCCTTTCGAGATGTATCGACGTGGAAATCTGCTCATCACGATGTGGGACGGAGCGATCACAGCGTCGGGCACAACCGTTCCGCCGCGCCCCGCACCGAACCTCACCCAGTACCGGGTTCCTAGCGCTCGCGATCCAAATGGCAGCGCCGCAGTGGTCGTCCTCGATGTCCAGAATCCAAACGTCATCATCAACCTAGGTAGCTTTCCGGTTCCTGGTGAGCTGGCCGATTCACGAATGGTTGGTGACGTGATGTACGTCGCGAGCTATGAAAACTCGACCTGCTATCGCTGTGCGGCGCGGCCCCGCACCATGGTCACTTCCTTTGACATGAAGGATCCGACGTCTGGCCGACAGGTGCATCAAGCCGAGTTCTCGAGCAACGCCCCCGAGTCGTTCAATCTGCCCTGGGGTTCCAACTGGAAGCGAAGTCTGTTTGTCACTCCGCAGCGGCTTTACATCGGTGGACACGCGGACATCGATCCCAACAAGCTGTATAGCAACACCGAAAAGGAAGGCATCATCGATGTCCTCGACATCTCAGATCCAACCGGAAAGCTCGTCCCGGGCGCCCGCATCCAAGTCGCTGGTGCCATCCTAAGCCGCTGGCAGATGGAAGAGCGCGACGGAGTCTTCCGTGTCGTGAGCCAGCGCGGGGCTGGACGAACAGGAAACGGCATCGGAATGCCGGACGTAGACACGTTCACCATCAACAGCACACAGTCCTATCAGCCGCTTGGCCACACCTCAATCAAGCTGCCGCGACAAGAAGGTCTGCGCGCCGTTCGCTTCGACAAAGATCGTGCCTATGCAATCACGTACAACCAGACTGATCCACTGTTTACCATCGACCTCAGCAACCCGGCTTCCCCGACGGTACGTGGCGAGCTTTTCATGCCGGGATTTATGTACTATCTGGAGCCGTACGGAAATAGGCTAATTGGTTTGGGAATCGATCGCGCGGATCCGCGCGGCAGCATGAACGTGTCGCTGTTTGATGTCAGCGATCTCGATCACCCCAAGATGCTGAGCCGCGTTCCGTTCGCCACACCGAAGGTCAGTGAAGACTACGCAATCCTGAACTATGAACTACCAGAGGACCAAGACCGCATCCAGAAAGCGTTCCGGGTGTTCCCTGACGGCTTGGTTGCTGTTCCTTTCACAGCCGCTGCGTCTACCTACTACAGCGGAGACACCTGCGCGACTCTCAATAGCGGAATCCAACTGGTGGACTGGACTGGCGACACACTTGTGAAACAGGCGCTCCTGCCCATGCGCGGAAATCCGCGTCGTGCTCTGCAGAAAGATGGCGAGCTTATCGCGGTGTCTGATTCCAACGTGTCCTCATTCTCGCTTGCGAGTCACTCGGTGTCCATCAAGACCGCGGACGTGACAATTGGACAGTGCGTTCCGAAGAGCCTCCCCAACGACTACGGCTACTTCGAGGACTTTCAAGGATTCGATGACTACGATGGCTATGGTCACGGTCCCTATCGGCGCATTCGACCGTTTGGGTGCAGCGTCTCGCCTGGCTCTTCGGCACCATTTTCCGTCGGTGGAATGGTCGCGATGGTAGGTCTTGGACTCGTGCTTCGCACCCTGCTACGATCCCCCCGTGGGGAGCGCCGCGCCAGGTAGTTCCCCGCAAGGGGGACCATATGAAAGCTCATTCACTGCTGCTTCTCTTGGGATCGGCTCTCGCGGGTTGTGATGGGGCAGCCACTGGAGGCACTCCCATCCATTCAGGAAAGTGTGACGGACCGGGAGCGGGGGTCATCGCCAATCCAACACCAGTCGGAACCTGTGGCGCAGAGCTCGCCTGTCTGTCGGGTCAGCGCTGCGTCTCTGGTTCCTGCGTTCCTGACTCTGGAACTTGCCAAAACAACAACGGCTGCGCTGATGACACCACCTGTAGCACTGGTTCTGGTTCGGGCTCAGGGGTCTGTGTTCCATGGGGAAGTCTGTCACAGCCAGAGAGCGATCCGACCTGCACTGCTGCCGTCTTTACGCCTGGTTCCTTTGCGGCCCCCGTGCTCAAGTGTCAGTGGCCTGCAGCGGGTGCGGCACCGCCTGCGTATCGCAACGTCATCGACACGCCACTTGTTGCGGATCTGGATCAGGATGGACAGCCAGAGATCCTCTTTAATGCTGGCTACGCGTCGCAGTATCACCTCGTGATCTTGTCAGGCAAGGACTGCTCCGTGAAAGCGGACATCAACACCTCTGCCAATCCGACCACAGCTCTTTCGCCATGTTCTCACCTGGCTGTGGCAGACCTGGATGGCGATGGCTCGCTAGAGATCATTGGCCAAGGCGCATCCCGCCTTCTGGTGTTCGACAAAAATGGAGCGGTTCTGGCCTCGACGCCGACTCCAGCCGGAATGCTGCCGGGGGCGGGCTGCACACCGGAGCATGCGCCGCTCGTTGTCAACGTCGACAACGCAGGTCCACCGGAGATTGTCTGGGGCTACTCTGCGGTGCGGTACGTTGCGCTTCCCACACCTCACTTTGATCTGCTGTGGACACTGGCAGCTCCGCCGATCTTGCCGCAGATGGGCTACACAGCTGTCGCCGCAGATCTGGATGGAGATGACAAGCCAGAGATCATGATCAGCAACAAAGTGGTGGATGGGATCACCGGAGCCGACAAGACCAAGTCCATTCAAACCGGAATCTTCGGCCATCCCGCAATAGGGGACGTTTGCAAAGATTCACCATCAGAGACAGAAATCCCACATCATCGGTGCATGGGAATATCGATGGGAGTGTGACCCAGCGGTACATCCGAGTGGGAATGATTCAGCGTCACGGACATTACGACTTGGAAGCGCAGCCGTCCCGCAAACCGAGCAGCGGACTCCCGCGCAGTGCTTCGCTCGCAGAGCGAAAGGGAGAAATCGCGCTGTGAACTCACTTCAGCTCGTGCGCTCCAATGTCCGACGCTGCACCAAGCGGACGCTGCTTGCCAAAGTAATCGGTGGCGATCGTTCCCTGTGCTTTGTCGATGCAGCTGGCGGCGTTGCTTGCGTTGTCGATCAGTCGGTAATCCAGGGTGGCTGGGGCAACGAACTGCGCATCCAGATGGATCCCAGAGGTGATGGAATCTGATGGACCTACCACAGAGTTTTTCGCCACACAACGGTTCTGAAACTGCGTCGTTCCACTCTGGCTGTTGCCAACAAAGATCGAGTCAATGAGCTCACGATCGACCAAGCTGCCGCAGTTGATTCCACCAAACAGACTGATGGCACCGCTCTTCGTGATGTTGTCTGCAACCGTGTTGAAGCGGAACGATCCGATGCTGTTGCCAGAAATCCGAATCGCAGGATACGCCGCAGACGTATTGCGGACGATCAGGTTGTTGGTGATGACATAGTCAGGAACACTGTCGATCTGCATCGCTCCATCGCGATTCCCGGTAAATAGGGACCGGTCCACAGCGAGCGAGCAGGCCCCCATGTACATCCCAACATTGACCGCTCCCTCGACGCGGCTGCGCCGGAGGGTAAGCTTGTTGGGTGCAGGAAAACAATACACTCCGTAGCGTCCGGTGGTGATGGTCAATCCATCGACCAAGACGTCGCTCACTCCGGCAATGGTCAGCGAGTCTTTGGTGGGATCCCCACCGATGACGGCACTTACGCCAGCGCCCGCTGGTCCAAACAGCCTGGCCCGAGAATCGGAGAGTGTGACTGGACCATAGTTCTGGGTGCTGCCAAGGATGCGAATCGTGTTGCGCGAAAAGGTCTGGAGAGCGAGCCCTTGCGCAACCGTACAGACGGGATCGCTGCGCGTCCCGCTATGGCTACCACTGCAGGTTCCGTTGCGATTGTCGACGTAGATGACACCGCTTTCGGCGACACAGACACCGCTGCCAGATGGCGAGCTTGCGTAGACATCACAGACCTGACTTCTGCAGTCTCCATGTGTCTGGCACACGCCGCAACGACCGCTCACACACGCTTGGCCGGAGGCACACTCTGTTTCGGTCAGACAGCCCGGACCCTGGTCCGGATTCGCATCAGGCAGGCCGCCCTGGTCGCCAGCCTCTCCGGCATCCATCACCGACAAGTCGGGCGTGTCGGGACGGCAGGTTTGGCTTTGGGAGTCACAGAACAGCCCCGCAGGACAGCCATTCCCATTCCCGCAGCGAGTGTCAGACGTAGTCGTGGACGTACAGCCCACCAAAAGGGCCATCGCGAAGAGAGCCGTCAATCGCATCTGCTTCTTACCTTTGTCCGTTGAAATCCGCTTGGTTGCAGGACAGTGCGAGCTAGCGAAGACTCAGACGTCCTGTGCTCTGGCACTCTCCCATGCTGGGACTAAGCACTCCGTCCACCACCACACTGCCATCGAGACTGTTGAGACGAATCCGCCCCACCGCACCGCCGCCCCCTGCACCACCATCATCTGGCACACCACTGGCCGCAGAGCCATTGGGTGTACCTGCGGCCCCACCAGCACCTCCTGATCGGGTGCCCATTCCACCTGCCGCTGGCGTCGAGGAAAGCTGTCCAGGCTGTCCATCGTTGGTTTTCGCCATCGTATCGAAGGAACCACCAGCCCCGCCACCGCCGTTCACCGCCAACACAGCACCCGATCCGATCGAGATTTTCGGCGCCTCGATCAGTATCGAACCACCGCCCCCACCACCCCCACCGCCATCGTTGTAGTTTGCGTCCCGAGCCGCCTGCCCCCCACCGCCACCGACCAGGATTCCACTCGGTGTGTCCGCCGAGGAGCGAACAGACACGAGCGACTGAGAAACGATCTGGATCGCACCGCCACCGCCACCGCCACGCTGCCCTGGATCCGTCGGCATTTTCCCGGTTCCCCCTGCCCCGCCACCGCCGCCGCCGCACAAAGGAACAAGCGCAGGCTTTAGGTAGGCAGACCCGCCGTTTCCGCCAAAGTACATACCGACTCCAGCGTCTCCGCCTTTTCCTCCGACGCCGCACGCCCCACCGCCACCGCCGCCGGCTTCTTCCCCTGTGCCGAGTCCACCGCCGAAGCCATCCATCCCACCGCCGGGACCAGCTCCCCGCAGCGTGGGTCTGTGGATGGAACCACCCGCGAATCCACCGGGTCCGGGACAGCTAGGGTCGGAACACTCTGGCGCCCCGCCTCGAAGATCGAGCAGACCTTCTATCTCGATAGGTCCCGACGCGATCAGAGCCGCGGCTCTCGAACCAGCAAATCGAACCCGAACTCCTTCGGGAATGTTGATCTGCTTCCAGCCGAAGACCCCGATGCCAACCTTCCCACCACCACCGCAGTCCACCTCTGAAACCTGGTGGTAGCTCACATCCGCGAGCTGCTGTTTGGAAACCACGGTCGTGACCGTCCCCAGATCGGTATCGATCACCAGATCCTCGGTGGGACTGAGCCTGCTTTGGCCATCTGCAAACCAACTGGGATCGATGCCGTTCGACGGAAGCACGTCGTGGCGGCACTGCGAACGGTCAAAATCACAGGGCTCCAAGTATGAACGCCACAGCGATTCACAACCAGACAAGGTTGCGACGGCGAAAGCGAGCAGCGGCCACAGCTTTCTTCTCGACGGCCCTACTGCCTGGCCTCGCCCCTGGTGTAACACAGCATCGGAAATAGGAACTTCTTCAGGCACGCAGTCGGGCCGCAACGCGTCTCCCACATGACCTAACCCAACGACTGTTTTCACCGAATGCACCTCCCCGCGCTCTCGGCGCGAGCTGTGCTGCGATCGACGATCTTTGTTCGCCGAAATCGGCAGGCTGTATCCGATCCATTTTATCAAGGATGGCGAATCGTCAATGTGACAGACCGCAGCCGCTCGACTTTCACAAACTTGGCACATGACAAATTCGCAAGCGATCCGCACAGGCCAGCCGCGAGAACCGGACCGACAGTTCCCACAGGACTCCCTGACAGATCTCTTCGCACACAAGGTAGTATGTTCGCTGCGCGCCCGGCGTCATCCGCGCCGCGATATCGCCAACTTCATTCCGCCGTCAGCCTCGACGAAGACCTGATCGGTAGGACCGACTTTAACAAAGACGGAAAACCGGACATTGTGTATGTGCTGTCGCAGGGTGGTGTGGCCTCGCGCGTAACCGTGGTGGACTACGCAAACAATGCGCTGCTCATGCCGATTACGACACTCGCAGGAACCGGTGGTGGACCTCCCACTGTCGCTGATTTTGATGCCGATGGGAGTCCTGAGTTTGCACTCTCAACCGGCAACGGCTACTACGTGATATCGCCAGACTGCACCAAGACTCCGGCCCCGGCGAAGTGCAAAGGACCCGGAAGCGGAGTGCTGTGGACCTCGACCACCCAAGACAGCAGCTCGCAAGGCACAGGGTCTTCTGTTTTTGACTTCAATAGCGACGGAAAACCGGAGGCGGTATACCGGGACGAGTGCTGGCTACGTGTCTACGCAGGGGCCGATGGAACCAAGCTGTTTGCGGCTCCTGTGACTTCGGGAACCGCACTCGAGATGCCGGTGATCGCCGATACAGACAGCGATGGCCACGCCGACATTGTTGTTGCATCGGACGATATCTTTGGTCCGGGTAACTGCCAGACCCCTGTATCTCGGCAGGAACTCGGACAAAATCACCCCGGTGTCACGTACGGAGTGAAGGTCTATGCCGATCCGATGAATCGCTGGGTTCCGACGAGAAACATCTGGAATCAGCACTCCTATCACATCACCAATGTGGGTGATGATGGCAAGATTCCGTTGGTCGAGATGCCCAACTGGAAGACCTACAACAGCTTCCGTCAAAACGTCCTGGGAACGCCAGGTAGCAACGGCACGATTTCGGTTGGGGATGCCACGACTCGCGATGCTGGAGCATGCACAGGCGAAAACACAAGTACGCTGGTCTGCAACCGCGGAGCCGCTCCGCTCGCTGCTGGCATGCCGGTCTCGTTTTACAACGGCCAGCCGGGACAGAGCGGTAGCCAGATGATCTGCACCACCCGCACCACAACCCGCATCGATGTGGGGGCATGCGTCGCCACCGCTTGCACGCCCAGTGCCCAGCCCCCCACGGGCAGTGTGCTCTATGCCGTTGCCAATGACGATGGAACCGGAAAGCGCAGCTACAACGAGTGCAACCAGAGCAACAACACCAGCAAGATCTGTGGCCAAGGCCCGACTCGCTGCACCGTCAGCACGCAGTGCCTGCGCGGACAGATCTGCGATGCAAATTCCGGTGTCTGTAGTGCCTCTCCATTCACACCGGAATGCAGCATCGCGGATCTAAGCAAGTGTGCAAGCAAAGGACTCGTCTGCGAGTTTTCACAAGGACTGTGTCGAGGATGCAAGGCAGACTCGGAGTGCGCAGCGGGAAAGCTCTGCGCAACAGAGTGTGGTCAGTGCCTGTCGGACTCGGAGTTCCAGCTCTACAAGCTGGCGGGCGGTGGCTCTGGAGGTTGCGCGACCACTTCCTCTCGTCCGTCCGCTGCCAGCACAGCGTCCCTTGCAGGACTCCTGTTCGCACTCCTTTTACTGCGTAGATCGCAGAAGCGATCAGTTTCCTAGCGCTGTCTGGGTCTGATCCGGCTTGCTGTAGTCACACACACCGTCTGGGAAGATCGCCTTGAGCTTCTGGATCTCCGATTCCGTCGGGGCCCAGGTGCCGTACGTTCCATCTTTGAGCGCCGCATCGACCGACTTGAGCGTGCATCGGAAGATGCCGCCTTCGATCGGACCACCCGCGACCATGCGCGAGGTCGTGTACATCGGAAACAGCTTGGTGCAGGCGCCCGCAGCCTTCTCATCCAGAACGCCATCCCACACCCCACTTCCCTTTGCGATCGGGGCACCGCTCACATCAAAGCAGGAATCGATCGCTCGATCAGGACGATTTTCCACCACCGACAGCGTCGGGTTTTTGCGAATGTTCGCCATCCATTCATCGATGACTTCCATCGCGTAAGGAACCTGATCAAAGTCATTTCCTGACATCGCAGGGGTCGCAGTAAACCAGATCGCCTGGTGATCGGCGCTGCCCATCTTTTCACGGATGCGCTTGCGGATCGCAAACGACTGATGGACGTTGTGCATGTCGAGCCGCTGCTCAAGATAGGGATGCCAATCGATCGTCGGAATCCGCGTCCTTCCAGTAAAGACCAGACCGGACTTCATCATCGCTTGGGTCGCATCGAGACTTCCGCGCGTACGCTTCGCTGGCACGTTCGGCTTGGCCGGATCCCAGCGATTCATGTTGCGGCTTGACCACGGATCGAAGTAGCTCGCATCCATCAGAACTTTGTTTACTTCCGAGGCCCCAGTTCCGTTGTATGGGAATCCTTCCTCCACCATGTCACGCAGCTCTTTCCAGCCGCCGACTTTGAAGTTCAGATCCAGAAACTCGGCTGGTGTGATGTAGCCCTTCTTCATCGATCCCAGGCCGTACTGCACGCCAACATTGTCCCACGTCGAGCGTGGATATCCGTCGGGATCGACTCCGTAGACGTTGCGAACGTCATCAAAGTGGCTTAGGGGCACCAGACCGAACGCAGCAAAGTTCATCCGCGCTGCAGCCTTCATCCGAATTCCATCGGCATCGAACTTCGGATTCATCGCCCCTGGAGTCAGCCCCATCCAGGCTTTGCGACACTCCGTAGATCCCTTCGCCATGTTCACGTTCGGAAGCGCCGGTTGCAAAGACAGGAACGGATTGGGAACCGTCTCCTCTGCATTCAGACCAACTAGCCAGGTTCGATTCTTGATGCTCGTCGTCCACTTGGGATTCTTGCGGTCGACGACGTCCATATAGTACTCAAGCAGCTCGCAGTCCCCAATATGAGGAATCTGCCCGACCATGTCTGGATACGGCTGCTGCGCGATCGCCGCATCAATGAGCCCAGGATGATTCTGCGGATAGATGTACTGCTGAATTCCGCCTCCTGAAGCACCAAGTCCTACCGTGTATAGGGGGACTCCGTAGCGCTTCACAAAGCCCTCTTTGGTCATCAGCGCAGTCTCACCCCCAAGGATCAGGTCATAGTGCTCTCCGGTGCGATTTCCCGTCGAGTATGCGATTGCGTACCCTTTCCCAATCGCGTAGGCAAGACCGGCCCGCATGTCTGGACTGCCTTGGTAGTGACCAAAGCCAACCCCACCTTGGAAGTGATAGATCAGCCGACGGTTCCACAGGCTCAGATCCAGCTTCTTCGGATCCTCACCAAACGGCGCCAGCATCACGTATTGATAGATGAAGCGATTGATCGTGCCGCGCTCAAACCGCACGATGAAGTCCACTTCGCGGCCATCTAGAAGCTTGGTCTTGGCAATATCGGTCGGCCTGGTTCCGTCGGTGGGAAGCGGCTTATAGTCCTTGTGACTGTTCTTCCCAACTGGCATGTAGTAGTACTGCACATACGATTCGATCGAGCAGTTGCGGCTGTAGCCAATCGTATTTCCGCTCTTGTCTTTGACCGCGTAGTACTTCGGATCAGTGGTGTCAGGAATCGGCTCCTTCCCAAGATCTGTGACCACCGAACAGACAAAAGGCTCCTGTTTGGGACCGGCGAACATCGGGCCCGTAATCGGCCAGTTGCGCAGCGGCTGCTCGGCCACCACACCGCGGCTCTCGTGCCGGACTTCGAGCTTGTTCTCTCCGATGATAAGACCGCTTATCACGCCCTCGATTTGGGTGTCTGTCTGGGACTTCCGACTGGGCTCGACTCGAACACCGTTGAGCCAGAAAGACAGCGCGCCCTGGTCCGCCATACTGGCAGTTACCGCAATCCGTACATCGCCCCCGGAAACAAACTGCGGGGAGCTGCTCAGGACGCGGAGCGAAAACGACTGGGGCGGAACAGGGACAAGGACAGGTGGATCGGTATCGCTCCCTTTCCAGCCATCGTCACCTTGGCAGGAAATCGAGAGTGCTGATCCAACAAGAAACAGCGCAAAGCAATCGCGGGTCTTCATTGTTCACCATCTCCTCAGCATGCTGGACTGCGGTGTACCACAGTCAGGCCGACAAAGAAGAGAGGGTGACTTTGCAAACCGCTGCCTAGTCTGCGACCGGCAGAAGCACGAGCGACGGAACCGTCTTCGCCCCCTCAATCATCTTGGGACCCGAAAAGCGCTCACTTATGCGGTAGTAGAGCAAGACATCCGGCCAGTCGTGCCACGTCGCCTCGACTTTGTCGTCCATCACAATCGCCGCAAAGCGCCTCTCGCGCAGCGAAGTGTAGAGATTCTGAACCGGCCAAGCCTGGGTTCCCCGCACATCCCACACCCCCATGCGATGCAGATACGTTCGCTTCCCAACCAGGTGCGGATAAAAGGGATGAAATGGCATGAGTACCTCGCCAGGAATCGCCCGCAGTCTCGTCAGCAGTTCCGTGGCTTTGTCATGGTCATCGCGGCTCGGCAGATGCGCGGAAGGCTTCTGGCGCTGCAGCGGAAGCAGCACGCTCGCGGACAGGAGAACCAGAATGAGGACTTCCCGCAGGAGTCTGGCTCCGCGCCCTTTGTGGCGATGGGAGTCCTCCGTACGGTTGTAGAGACGACCAGCCGCCACACCAATCGCCAGCGACGGGAAGAATACCCCTGGAATGTAGGCATTGATGTGTGCCCACTGGGTCCCAAAGCTCAGGCACGACGTTCCGATTCCCGCTGCCGCAAGCCACAAAAGGTACCACAGCCCGCGCCCTGGACGGTCTCCGAGCCGCCCGCTCGCTTGTGCCAGTGAGGCCCACAGAGTCAGCAGCAGCGACGGTCCAACGATGAAAAGGAGTGTCTTGGGAGTTTCGACAAACGCCCGCCGCGCAAAAAATTGATGGCTCTGATGAAGACGAAAAATGTAGGTCCAGAACCAGCCTTCACTTGTGCGATTGAGAAGGAATGCACCGACCGCAAAGCCGATCACGCCGATTCCACCGATCAGAATCGCGCGCCGTCTATCCCACAGAAGCAGCGGCAGCACCGTCGCCACACAGAGAGGTGCGGCGGTCTGCTTGGCAAAAAATGCGAGCGTCAGCAAAATCCCCGCCAGAACGGTCTGCCCAAGCTTCCCTTCTGCTGTGTAAGTCAGGTACGCGCCGAGCACGCTCAGGCCAAGCTGAAGAGAGTCCGACCGCGCCAGATCAAAGAAGCCACCCGTCTCTGCAAACGTCGCCGCCGGAATCGCCATCGCGCAGAGCGCCACCGCGAGCGAGCCACTCTCTCTTCGCACCCACAAAAGCCCCACAGACAGTGCGCCCAGAAACGACAGCAGAGACAAAAGCCGCGCCGCAAAATACGTCACATCCCCTTGCAGCTTGCCAATCAGCGCAACCAGTGCCGGATACAGCGGCGTATACAGGTGCGGAATGAAGTCCACCGACGGCGGAACATAGATTCCTTGCCCGGAAAAGAGCCGCAGCGCGTGGCACATCATGCCGCTCTCCATCCACTCCAGATCGAGCGGATAGCGAATGCGCTGAAGCGACACCCACAGAAACACCCCGATTCCCAGCGTCGCGACCACCCCATAAAGCGACCGCAAAAGTGCAGGCAACAAGCTCGGCCTGCCCCGTCGTCTTCCAAGTGCGCTCACGTCAGGCGAGGTATTCCTGCTTGTGCGCTGCGTCAAATAGTTTTTGCAAGCACAGCGCCCGCGCTACTCAATGTCGATGGTGCCGAGCAAAAGGGCGCGCTCGCCGGTCAGCGCAAACTTGGGATCACCGGACACCGGGGCGCGTTCTGCCCGACGGTAGAGTCCAATCTGGAGCGTCGCTTTGCCGACAGGAAAATGCGGCGGAACTTGGACCCTCGTCACAT
Organism: uncultured Myxococcales bacterium; assembly: GCA_964437195.1. Lineage (GTDB taxonomy): Bacteria > Myxococcota_A > Polyangia > Palsa-1104 > JAEUJZ01 > JAEUKA01. The sequence continues at coordinate 33,568 of CAYTGC010000006.1, forward strand.
CGCGCAGGTAGCTGCCCGGCTTTATCCGCTGCGGCGGCAGGTAGCCCGATAGAAAGTCGTGGTCCCCGTTGGCAAACGGCCCTCCTGGGCTCTTGAGGTGCGCAAACAGCTTGTAGCCAGCCGGAATCCGCTCGTCGCTGCGCAGCACCGCCGCGACCTCGACAAAGTCGCCCCGCCGAACTTTCGGGGTCCGAACATCCACCCCGGTCAGCGTCAGATAACTGGCAATCTTGGCACTTGCTGCCAGCGGCGCCGGGATCGGCTGCCTCGACAGGTTGCCACCCACCAGCTCTGCAAAACCTTGCGGCACGGCGCCATCGTCCATCCAGGCCGACAAAAGTCCGCGCAGCCGCTTCTCGTCGCCCGAGCGCTCACCTTCCACATCGCGGTCTTCTTGCGGGTCCTGGGTCAGGTCGTACAGCTCGCGCGTGCCGTCGGGAATCAGGTTTTCGACAAGGTGATATTTCCCGTCGATAACAGCTTTGCGCACCGTCGGTCCTTCGTACATCACTTCCTGGAACACCACGCGCTGTTCCGCTGGCCCGAGCCGCAGCACAAGCGGCCACAGCGACTGCCCCGACGCTTCCTGGGGAATCGGCAGCTTACCCAGCTCGGCCAGCGTCGGCAGGATGTCGACATGCCCGACCGGAGAAGACACCCGCCGCTCACCGCTCAGCGACGACAAACCAGGCGTACGAATGATCAGCGGCACCTTGGTCTGGTTCGCATACAGGTGATAGCCATGGCGCTTGTCGGGTGGAATGCCGTGTTCGCCGAGCCCTTCGCCGTGATCCGCCGTCAGCACCACCACCGTTCGCTTCCACGCCGGACTCGCCGCCAGAAAGCGCAAAAGCCGACCAATCTGCTCGTCGGTGTAGCGAATCTCTCCATCGTATAGGTCGATCTCGGTCGTCCCGAAGCTCGACTCACCCGAAGGCGGCGGATGCGGCTCGTAGCGAAAGTGCGGATCGTAGTAGTGCATCCAGACGAAAAATGGCTTTTCCCCATCGAGAAGTGGCTTCAGTTTCTGCTCTGCCAGGTCGGTCAGCTCGCGCGCCGAGCTACCGCTGGTCGCCGACGGGTCTCCCCCGATCGAGTGCAGTGTCTGCAAGTGATAGTCGTAGTCGACAAAACCGCGCGCAAGTCCCCACGTCGGCTCGAAGTAGTGATAGGGCAGCATCGCCGTCGTGTGGTAACCAGCGCTCTGGAAGATCTCCGACAGCAGGCGATTTTGCGGCAGCACTTCCGGCGGCCAGTGCGACCACGGCGAGCCCCAAGCAATCTGCGATGGATACCGCCCAGTTAGAATCGCCGGCACGGAGTATCGCGTCGACGGAGCATGTGCCCACGCGTTTTCGAACAGCGTCGTATCCGGGTCGGCGACAAGCGCATCGATCTGCGGCGTGGTCTTGCGCCCATAGCCGTAGCTGCTCATGTGATCCGCTCGCAGCGCATCGACGGTAAGGAGGACAATGTTTGGCCGCGTCGGCAGCGACGAAGGCAGTGCGGTCGTCGCCGGTCGCGCCGCGCGAGGGTGAGCGTCGTGCCCGTTGCAGTTCTGATCAATGCCGTCGTCGGGCCAGTCAAATGCCCCCGGGAACACCTCTGGGTCAAAGTCATCACAGTCGCCGCCCCCGATCGCCAGCTGCGACGCCACGCCATCCCGATCGACGTCGAACACGCGCGCAATAACATGCAGCATCCGAGCCGTGAGCGGCAGACCGGCCTGGGCGGCTTTGCGCACCCGCTCGATCTGGCCTAGCTCGACGGCAAACGCCCACAAGCAAAGCGGCAGCGCCAGAAGCAAAAACCGCCACCGACCAAGGCGCAGCACCGGAACCAGCCACAGCCACGCAAGCAACACCAGTACGGCCACCGTCACGCTCTGCAGCGCCCGCAAGTCGATTTGCTTTAGCACCGACTGATAGCCGATCCACACTGCAAGACCCGCGAGCCCGAGCACCAAAAGCGGCAGACCGACGACCGCCGCTGGTTGACGAGCGAGAGGCAGCCTCGCCCCGAATCGCTTCGCCAGTCCTCGCCCAATCAAGTGACCGAGAAACAGCCCAGCGCAGAGAATCAGCGGCGTCCACAAAGCCAAATTGAGCGCCCGCAGCGGCCCGTCCATCCGTGGGTTGTCGAGAAGCCGCAGCAGAAAAAATGCCTCGCCGCCCGCAAAAGCCAAAAGCCCCACCGCCCAGCCAGCGGCATACAGCGACAGCGGCCCGCGGTGCAGCACGAGATGACGATGTGCCCCACGCGGCAAAAGCGCTTGCAACATCAGCACGACGGCCATCGCCGCAGGCACAAGACTCGCGGCCACCGCACAAGACAAAAGCGCAATCAGTCCGCGGTGATGGAACAGGTGCAGAAACAGCCGCTCAATCGGGTAAAGCGACGCACCGACCAAAAGCGGCGGCAGACCCAAAAGCAGCACTTGATGCGCGCGCGACAGTCGCAGCGGACTATGGCCGCGAAATAGCACGCGGAGCAGCGTTGCCGACACCAGCGCCGACAGGAGCCGCTGTGCGACCAGCGCCGACAGGCTGAATACAGCGCCGTACAGACACCCCACAAACACCCACAACTGAAGCGAGCCGTGCGGCAAAAAACGCTGCCAGGTCGGTCCTCCGCGCAGCACATCGAGCGCAGTCGTCGCAGCTGCAGCCGCAAGCGCCGAGACCATCACCGAAGCCCAGTTCACCGTCGCCGTTTCATCTTTTTGCGGTCGCTGCGTGTCCACGAGGCATCAAGGTATGTCGCAGCCGGTGGTCGCGGTCAACTCTTAGGCTCCGCCAGTCCAAGGGCGAAAAACTTGAGCAATCGACCGCCCGACCCAACATCCGCGCTTTCACCAAAGCGCCTGGCTGCTTTATAGTGGTACCGAGGGTCTATTTGCCGGCCCTCGTCTGTGGGGAGACTCTGTTGACTGCGCAGGCCCAACCGGGTGCCGAGCTTTTGGGACGAACGCTGAGCCGAACCTACCACGTCGAGCGAGTGCTCGGCGGTGGCGGCATGGGAGCGGTTTACGCAGCGCGTCATGTGCGAACCGGCGGCATCTTCGCGGTGAAAGTTCTGCACCGGGAAACCGCGGCTGACGCCGAGATCTACAAGCGCTTTCAAGACGAGGCGCGCACGGTCTCGGCCCTTCGCCATCCCCACATCGTGCAAGTGACCGACTTCGATCAGGATGAAGACGGCACGCCGTTTATCGTGATGGAGCTTCTCGAAGGAGAAGACCTCTACCAGCGGCTCTGTCGGGTGCGCAAGCTGGCTCTGCAAGAGGTCGTCGACATCGCTCGCCAAGTCGGCTCGGCGCTGCATGCCGCCCACGAAAAGGGCGTCGTCCACCGAGACGTAAAGCCGCAGAACATCTTTCTGGTTCGTCACGACATCGCCGAGGTCGTGAGCGAGGTCGCCAAGGTGGTCGACTTTGGCATCTCGAAGATTCGTCGCAACGGCGGGCAGATGACACGCGACATGACACTGCTGGGAACACCGCAGTTTATGTCGCCGGAAGCGGCGCTGGGGCAGAACTCGGCACTCGACGGACGCGCGGACCAGTGGTCGCTGGCCGTCATCATGTATCTGTGTCTGACCGGGCGGCTGCCGTTCGATAGCGAAAACCCCGTCGGTGTGCTGTACATGGTGGTCCACGAAAGACCGGTGCCAATCAAGCAACTGGCCCCGGACGTGCCCGATCACATCGTCGCTGCAATCGAAAAAGCGATGTCCAAAAAGAAGGACGATCGCTTTCCACGGATGGTCGATTTCGTCAAAGCGGTGATCGGGCAGGCGTCACCGGGAGCAGCGTCGCGGCTCAACATTTCGCCGAGCAAGCCCGCCGAGGCGCTGCCGCCAGCCCAAGCCGAGAGACCCCGCGTCCAGCCGTCGCCGCAGCCGGTCCGTCCGCTGCCCGCCGCGCTGCCGAGCGTCGGTCATATGCCGACAGGGCCAGGCTCGATTCCGGCCAAGCCCACAGAGGTCGGTAGCACGCCCACGCCACAGTTTGATCCACCGACGGTACCGCAGACAACACCGTCGATTTTGCCAGCCCCGACGACGGTTGCACCAGTCCCGACACCGCATGCGCCAAGCGGCAATACGCCGACCAACATTGTGCTCAACGACGCGGAAATGCAGGCGCTGCTGAATCGATCCGCAGCGACGCCGGTTTCAAACGACGCCGCGGCGCAAGAATTTGAGCAAGGACCGACGCGGCTTGTCGGTAGCAATGATCCGACACCACCGGTGCCGGAGCCGGGACTCAAGGTTCCATCGCCAGATCGCCCCTTCGATCCGTATCCGAGCACGCTGTCGCGCGCGACCGGACAACAAGCGGTTTCGACGGGAGGAACGCTCGAAGGGGGCAGCGACGTCACCGGCAAAAACCAGCCCGTCGACATGATCCTGGCCACCATCGGGGTAAACCCGCGATCCAATGTGCGCCTTGGACTCAGTGGGGCGGCGATTGTGCTGGGAATTGCGCTGCTCATTTGGCTGCTGAGCGCTGGCGACACCAAGGAGCACACGGCGTCTGGCCCACCGGCGCAGGTTGACTCCAAACCAGCCAGCCAAAATGCCGACGCCGGCGTTTCGGCGGATGAACGTCCGGCAAGCAAAACGCAGTCACCGTCGGGACGTCCATCGAGCGGTTCGCCCGGCAAGCGGCCCGTGATCAAACCGTCGGACAACGGCGGCAAGCGGATCAAGATCGATCCGGGGGTCTGATGAACACCCGGGTCCTGTGCATCGCTTGGCTACTTTTCGGTTCGACTGCGGCTGCGGAGAGCAAGTCCGACGATCCGCAGCGAGAGCGTGCCCGTCTGGTGGCAAGATCTCTGTCGCAGGAAGCCACCCAGTCGTTCGAGCGACGCGACTATGGCAAGACTCAGATGCTCCTCGAAGCGGCATACATGCTCTATGCCACCGAGAAGATCCAATACAGCTTGGCGCGGGTCTATGAAGCGCAGGGGCAGAAGCTTCTCGCGATGCGGTCGTTTCAGCAGTTTCTGCGCAAAGTGCCACTGGCCGACAGGCTACCGGGTCAGACCGAAGACTCGACGGCAGCGATTGCCCGGCTACAAAAAGATCTGGTTCATTTGGTGTTTTCGCGACCTCTGCCTGCGCCGCTGCGCATCGACGACGAAGTGCCCACGCCGAAGGGCAGCATCGACGCTTGGGTCGAACCGGGAACGCACCGTCTGACGCTGCCGCAAGACATCGAGCAGATCAAAGTGTCTGCCGGCGAAACCCGAAGCATCGAGGTTCCAGCGGAAGCTGCCCCGTCGATTACCACCACCGATGTGAGCGAGCTGCGACCGAGGCACACGCCACGACCCGGTCTGCGTGCGGCAAAGTGGGCTCTCGGTGTGACGGGAATTGCAGCGCTCGGCGTCGGTGGAGCACTGCTGGGTGTCGATGGGCTGAGGCGGTGTTCAAGCTTCCCAACAACCTGCAATGACCCGCTTCAGACCAAGTGGCCGGGCGTCGGTTTGCTCGTTGGTGGCGGCGTGATGGTTGGCATCTCGGCAGCTCTGTTCGGCGTCGATGCGTATCGGCCTTAGTGCCTCGACGGGATCCGACTACAGCCCAAGCCGCCTTAGGTCTTCGCAGCCGTCGCTGTCTCCGCCGCCGCAGCCCCGACGCAGGTATTCGACGCCTTTGACGATGTTCATCTCGATGCCGCGCTCGCCCTTGATGTGCAGCCGCCCAAGGACGGTACAAGCGTCCGCATCCGGTTCACTTCGACCACACTGGATCGTCAGCACTTTGAGGAGCTGTTCGCAGCTTGGCTGAAGCTTGGCGTCGCAGGCCTTGCTTAGAAACACCAGCCCACGCGCCGGTGCCGTCGGAATCCCCTCGCCCATGATCATCATCACGCCGAGCTGATGACAGCCGCGCGGCTCGCCTTTTTCACACGCGGCTCGGTAGTTTTGGGCCGCTTTTTCTTTGTTCACTTCGGTTTCGAGCCCTTGGTCGAAGATCTCGCCGAGAGCAAAGCAGGCCTTGCCATCGTTTTTGCGCTCGCACGCCGCCGTGATGTCCGCCATGAGCTTCAAAAGCTCCGGCGATACCGGCGGTCGGCCACCCAGCTGCTTCCACAGCGCACAGCTTGGCTTGTCTTTCTGCTCGCAGCCTTGCTTGGCGTAGGCAAACGCGAGATCCCGACTCTTCATGCTGACCGATCCATCGACGTAGCCTTCCGCGGTTTTGCGACAGGATTGTCCATCGCCCAGCTCACAGGCCCGCCGCCACAGCTCGACGCCACGCTGCGCGTCCACCGCACCACCCTCGCCGCGCAGGAGCATCGCCCCGAGCAAATAGCAGCTCTCGGCCAGCCCACGCTGACAGCCTTTGTCGAACGACTGCCGCGCGCGACCATAATCGAGCACAATCGGCGCCCCCCGCTCGTCCTTGCCTTCGTAGTACGCGATCCCGAGCCGACTGCACGACGCCCGACTGCCTTGGACGCACGCTCTGTCGAGATTGCGCAGGCTGGCGGGTGTCGAGGCACAGCCGGACAGGACGGCCAGCGCGCCGAGTCCCCACCCTCGCCACGCAGACTTGACCAGAGGAGACGTCCCCCATGCCGAGCCCGCAGCCCGGATCGCGGATCTCATTGCCTTTCAGCGTAGCAAGTTGTCCGCACCGAGGGCAGCGGGAATTGCCGCAGGCACGATATGATGAAGGGGTGCAATCCCTCAGACTGACCCGTCTCTTTGGGACACGGCGTATTGCCTGGCTCTGCGGCGCGGTGCTCGGTCTGTGTGAGCCGTCGCATGGCTTGATTTCACACGCCGATGCTGCCGACAAAAAAGGCGGCAAGCTGCTCAAGAAAGAGGCCGTGTTCACAAAAGCCGCCCCAGCGACGGTGCTGATCGTGATTCCCGGTCAAGGCAAGGGCTCGATCGGCAGCGGCGTGATCATCGACCGCAGCGGCTTGGTGCTGACCAATGCGCACGTCGTCGAGATGGCCGACAGCAGCGTGCAGGTGTTCCTCTACAACCCGAAAGAAAAGACGCTCGCCAACGAGCTGTCCGAGTACGTCAAGACGCACACGCCGCTCAAGGGAACGGTTCTGCGACGAAACCGACTGGCGGATCTGGCACTGCTCCAGCTACCGACGCCACAGGCCAGTTATCCGACGATCGACTTGGCCGAAAAAGACTCGCTGCAAATTGGCCAAGATGTCGTCGCGATCGGCAATCCACTGGGGCTGACGTGGACCTTTACAACCGGGACGGTTTCGTCGCTGCGCGAGGACATGATTCAGACGGAGACCCCGATCAACCGAGGCAACTCGGGCGGTCCACTGCTCGATTTGCGGGCAAAGCTGGTCGGGATCAACACCCGAATCCGCCGTGACAGCGAACAAAATGCGGTCTTTGGTTTTGCGATCCCCGTCGCTGTCGCCGATGGTTTTCTAAAAAAATGGCGGACCCGCAGCGAACAACCGAACGGGCCCGAGCTGCGGCTCTCGAAGAATCCGGTTCCGCTGCTCGCGCTGGTATTGCGGCAAGACATCGACAAGCTGCGCAAGCAGAATGCCCGTCGCGGCAACCCAGATGCCGAGCAGAGCGTCGAGCGAGATCTGGTGGCCTGTGAAAAGCTAGGCGCGCAGACTCTCGAGGACGATCTGACGGTAGGACAGGCGATTCCGCGGCTGCTCGAAAAGCTACACCACGTCGCGCAGCACAACAGCGGGGCTGGGGATGGCATCGAGCAGCGGCTCCAGCAGCTTACCGAAAAGGCGATTTCGCACTTGGAGCAGATCGCCCAAGTGTCCAGGTAGCGCCCACAAGCAGCGCCAAGGCTAGCCGAAGATGTCGCCGACGAATCGGAGCAGCGCTTCGCCGGATGCGGGCTGGCTGCGGAAGCCGACGTAGCCGTCTGGGCGAATCAAGTACAGACACTCGCTGCGCGCCCCGAAGGCCCGATGAAGCTCGCCACGCGGGTCAAAGAGGATCGAGCCGACATAGCTGTAGAGCTCGTCGGGACGCTCTCGGCAGGGAAGTACAATGTGGCAGACAAAACGCTCGCCGTACAGCGCCGATAGCGATCTGGAAATGGCCATCAGATTTTGATAGCCCTCTGCCGTTGGTGCCGCTCCGTCGAACAGCAGGACATGATGCTTGCCACCATGCAGCTCCGGCAGCAGACGTTGGTCTTCACCAGCAGCGTTCACAAAATGCACGTCGGGTACTCGAGCGCCCGGTGCTGGCCCATCGCCAAACACAAAATAGTCGCGCAGCCCCGGCGATTCATGCCCCGCATCGCCCTGCCGATTCCAAGGTGTCGACTGCATCTGCCCAACGATCGGACTGTCGCGATAGCCGATATCCAGTTCCGACAGCGATCGCGACGCCACCCGCTGCACCAGTGACAGACTGCTCACCAGCCGCATGGCACTGTTGCGCAGGTTCTGCGCCCAATCACTCGACAAACGGAGCAGCACGCCCGCGCCCTTGGTGGCCGAGTCGGTGCCGCGCAGAACCGCCGCCGCCACCGGATGTCGCTCTTCGTGATACGAGTCGAGCAGCTTGTCCTTGGCGACGCCGTGGTAGCAAAGGGCCAGCTTCCACGCCAGGTTGTACGCGTCCTGCACGCCGGTGTTGAGTCCCTGCCCGCCGGCTGGACTATGGATGTGCGCAGCGTCCCCACATAGGAATACCGGCCCAACCCGATAGCGCTCGACCTGACGGCAGTGAATCGAAAACTGAACCATCCAGTGTGGGTCGCTCACTCGGCAACCGGCTGGACCTCTTTCGTCGAGGAGCTTCTGAAACGTGGCCAGCGTGGGCTCTTCGGCGGCGTCAAAAGCAATCAGGCGATAGCGTCGCTCGCCGGGCAGGGGAAAGGTTCCGATGACACCTTGAGGGGACACAAAGGCAATGATCTCATCCGGCGGCTGGCTCTGTGGCCAGTCGATGCGAACGTCCGCTTGGGTCAGGCGCCATTCGTATGTCTCACCGGAAAACGGCAGCCCGAGCCCTTTGCGAACCGTGCTGTGCGCTCCGTCGCAGCCGATAAGATATCGAGCCGAGATCGTCTCGGTTTTGCCGCCTTCGTGGGTCAACGAACAGACGACTTCATCGTCTTTTGTCTCGAAGGAATTGAGTCGAACTTTTCGCTCGATGGCACCGCCGATGCTCGCGAGATGTTCGGCGAGGATTCTCTCGGTGTCACGCTGCGAGATGTTGAGCATGTACGGGTACGCCGTATCGTGCTCACCAACGGGAACATGTGCAATGCGTTCCCATTCTCGATTGAAAATATTCAAGGCGCGGGCTGGTCGTGCTTGCTCACAGATCCTCGTCGCAACCCCAAGATCCTCAAACATCTCGAGCGTGCGCGAGTGAAGAATCTGCGCCTTTGAATAGATGGTCGGAGCGTCCGCCTGCTCGACGAGCCGAAACGGCACTTTGTGCCGCAAAAGCTCGCACGCAAGCGATAGTCCGACCGGTCCGGCCCCGACGATCAGGACCGGCAGCTGCGACAGCGAAGACATGTTCCCTCCCCCGAAGGTGACCCAAGCGCAGTTGGCTAGAAGCGACCCGTCGCGCCGATGCCCCCACCGCCGTTCGGCAGCGCGACCGGAGCAAAGCTTATCGTCGGCCCACTCGGTTGCGGGTCCGTCACCGGCACTCTGCGGCCCGTCACCGCACCGGCAATGGTCATTGCAAGACCAGCTCCCTGCACAAGACCCGACAGTACACACGGAATCGCCGGCAGAACCGCCCAGCCACTGTAGTACGGGTTCGAGTTGAGATAGCTCAACTCAATCCAGGGCCCGAGCACTGGAATGTAGAGCGGCCAGTACGTGCCATGGCTCGACGAACCGACAGACGAGCTTAGATCGCGATCCACTGAGTTCCACAGTGCCGTCGGTAGCGCGGTCAATAGATACGCTCCACCCATCACCGAAATGCCAGCGATGAGCAGCGCCGTGTTCGGACGCCGGTACTCGTAGCGAACGGGCATTGGCGGCTGAAGCTGGGGCGCGACCGGCGGCTGACCGTAGCCGGGCGGCGGTGGATACGGCTGACCGTAGGCAGGGGGCGGCGGCGGATACGGCTGACCGTAGGCAGGTTGCGGTGGTGGATACGGCTGGCCACCCGGATAAACGACCGTGCCCGGCGGCGCGTAGTACGGCTGCGGGGCGGGCTGAATGACCACAGTGCCCCCCGGACCAGCAACCGGCGGCGGCGGGTTCACAATCGTTCCAGAGTGTGGCGGCGGGGCAGCAACGACTGTCTGCGCAGACGCCGTTTGCAAGGCCGCAAGCTGCAACGATGCAGCGACAAGGCCGGTCAAAAAGACCGTGCGGTGCGACTTCATGTTCGGACTCCTTCCTACAGCTCAGGATGACCCTAGCCATCCCACGAATCAAGCCCCGCCCATCGATGGAAATGTTTCACATGTGAGCCACCACACTTTGTGGCGCAGCTAGCCGCTTTCTCTCAAAAAAATTTTGTGTGATTTTAGGAAGATGCGGGAATGTCGCGATGCGCGAGTCTTGGGTCCCTATGCCGCCAGAGACAAGTGGCGGCTGGTCATCATCGAGGGCGGCGGACGCAAGAGCCTGGTCTTTGCGAGCCAAGAGCAGGCGGTGCATGCCAAGGCGACGATTGGCGCTCAGCTTGCCCAGCAGTCTCTGTCGATTGGTGAATTGATCGATCTGCTCGTTGCTGACAAGCGCAAACGGGGGCTCAAGGAGCGATCCATCCGCTCGCTAAAAGACCGACTGACCACCGTGTTGCCAACTGACCAGCCAGTCGCCAGTCTGACCGAGGCTGATGCCCAGAGGATTTACGATTCGCTGCTCGACCGGTTTGCCGCAGCGACCCATCACGCCGCACTCAAGCGAGCGAAAGAGCTCTTTCGTTTTGCGGAAGCCCGCGGGCACGTCCGTCGCAATCCGTTTGGAGCGATCGAACCGATTGGGCGTCCGCGCCGAGGGAAGTTGCAGCTTTCTATCGATGAAGCGCGCAAGCTCAGCGACAAGCTGCGCCAAGATGCCGCGCAAGGACAGGAGCTGGCGACGGCGATCCTACTGCTACTGTTTCTTGGTCTGCGAACCAGCGAGGTGCTTGGCCGCAAGGTGCGCGAGATCGACGACGGTGGCCATGTCTTGGTGATTCCGGCAGGAAAGACCGAACAAGCGCGGCGACGACTCCAGTGTCCTGATTTCCTCGTCGAGCTTCTGCACAGCCAGACAAGAGACAAAGCACCGACAGACCTACTCTTTGGGGCACCGACCGGCCATACCCAGACCTGGATGTGGAAAGGTCTGCGCCGCTACTGCCAAGAGCTTGACCTGCCGCTCGTCTGTCCCCACAGCTTGCGCGGTCTGCATTCATCGCTCGCCATCGAGGCTGGCCGCACCAGCCAAGATGTGGCCGCGCAGCTTGGCCACAAGAGCTTCCAAGTCACAGCCCAGCACTACATCCGCCCCGGAACACTGGAAAATACGCGGATACGCAAGATCAGCGGAGTTTTGACCGGAGACACTCGACCCACCGAGGACGGTTCTCAGACGATGAGATCCGCGCTACTGGCCCAGCTCGCCAGCTTGCCGATCGATGACTTGGCCAAGATCGTCGCTGCCGTCCCGAAGATCATCGGGAACTAGACCATCCGGGCTACGGCTGCGGTGCAGCGCTCGGCTTCGCTGGAGGCGGAGAAAGCGTTCGATTCAGGTCCCGCACCGTGCCCTTGGCCGGTTCTGCCGGTTTTGGCTTGCCCCAGTCGAGAACCTTCACGCCACTGAACTCGCCCGGATTGCCTGCACTGCTCCCGGTCGTCGCCCCGGTTCGATTCGGCGGATTGTCTCCACTTTGACCGCCGGACAGCGGCATCTTCTCGCGAGCCGCCGGATTCTTCGGTAGGTCGGAGCCCGGTAGCCCAGCCCGTACCGTCGCTGCGGCATTGCTTGGGTTCGGATCGGCCTTTCTTCGACGCTGCGCGGGTTCTCCGCTGTCGCTGGATGAAGCGGCTGCTTGCCGCGGTGATGTCGAAGACGTCTGGCCACGGCTCGCATCCTGAGACGACGCCTGGGCCGCTCCTTGCGCCGCCGGATTGCGTCGCTGCTCTCGCCGAGCCACCATCACGTCGTACTCGTAGGAATGCAGCCCTGCACGCAGGTCACGAATCGGTTCCGTCTCGCGCAGAGCGTTGTACTGCTGAACGCCGGTCAGCGCCACGTAGTCCAGCCGCCTGGCTTGGAACTCTCCCTCGCGGACGACCACATACGCAGAGTCACTCGGCGGCACGTCGGGCAGGTTGAAGTGCGGGAAGCTCCTCGCCTCGGGCAGCTTCAGTCGAACTTTCGCCCCCGAGTACGGCAGCGGTCGCCAAGCCACCACTTTTTCACCGACGCGAAAATCCACCCACGCCGGACCCCACTCACCGCCGGGAACCCAGCCCCAGTGGCAGTTCTGCAGGCCGACCTCGACCCACCGTCCGTAGTGGTCAGTAACCCAGCTGATTTTCAGGTCACTCGTGAACGTCCAGCCATATTCAGTCATGACCCAGTGGCCACGCCGATACGGCTGAAAGTCCGCCCCCACGAGATCCGGATGTGGACAGAAGGCCACTCCGTACTTGTCGGTGTCGATGAAGGTCCCGTGCTCGCGCAGGACGTCGTAGAAGGCTTCAAGCGGCACCTGGCGCGGCCTGGGCGGCAACTCTTCGTCGGCCAGCGCGTGCTTCGGCAAAAGACCCAGACACAAGGCCCCAAGCGCAAAGCGCAAGGATTTGGCAACGTTGCGTCGCGAAGCAGCCTTTATGAGCGAGCGCGGCATGTTTTACCTATGATGCCTGGAAACGAGCAGCGCTTCCAACCTCTTCCCCGCGCGGCCTCAGTAACACAGCAGCCGGTGGTGGTGTTCGCGTTCCCAGCGATGAGCACGCTCGTACTCATCGAACAGCCGCTCCTCGGCCAGAAACGACGGCGGATGGAACTGTCTCCGTCCACCTGCCTCGGGAATGCCGTGTTTCTGGTGCAGCATCTCGTGGTAGACGATCCACGCAAGGTAGTAGCCGGGAACATCGGGCCGATCCAGCGTCGGATGAATGCGAATCAAGCGATCCTCGACGGAATAAGATCCCATCGTCAGCGATCGATGCAGTCGCGGTGGATCGTTTCGTCGCTTTCGCCGTCCCCAGGTGATTTTGGCGTCGATCGCGCCGCCGAAGTAGCCCGCGTTTAAGTCATCGAAGAGCGCACGCAGGTCATGGTGTTCACCGTCTGTTTTTTCGATGACACGAGAGCGCCGCGTCGACGGGGTCTGGGTCGAGCCGAAATGTTCCGCTTGCTCCGCGATGAACGCATCGAGGGTGGCAGACGCCTCGGCCTCGGGGTGGATGACGTACCGACCCAGAGCGGCCACAACCTGAGGCGACGCCGAGACAAACATGTGATGAAGCCGAAGTCGATAGCGTCCGGGCTCACGCCGTACCGACAGCATCGTCGAGCAGTTATCGGTCAGATGAACATCAACGCGGGGATTGCTAGGTGACAAAAGCCCAATGTGACGACAAAGCCGTCGCTGCAAACGTTCCGCCGCATGACGCGGTACAACCGGCCTCGGCGATGACAAAGACATGCTGCGTTTCTACTTTGCCCAGAAGCGAAGTCAAAAAATGTGGCTGCCATCGGGCGACCGCAGTAACGAGGAAACTCGCCCCAAGAATGACTATTCAGGCAGAATCGTGTCATGCCGCAGTTGCGTTACGGTGATCGCCAGTTCGCGCTCTCCGGGGAGACCGTCTTGGAGCGTCTGCTCGCCGAGGGTGTTGTCATTCCCAATTCCTGCCGCAGCGGGGTCTGCCAGTCGTGTTTGCTGCGAGCGACAGAAGGAACTCCGCCGCCCAGTGCGCAGCAAGGACTGAAAGACTCTTGGCGAGCGCGCGGCTACTTTCTTTCATGCGTCGCGAGACCGACCGAAGACCTTGCTGTCACGAGTCAGGATGACGATTCGCTGCTGACGCCAGTGACACTAACCGGCAAAGACTGGCTGACGCCGACGGTGTTGCGGCTGCGTTTTGCGACGCCGGAGCAGTTCCCCTATCAGCCAGGTCAGTACGTCAACCTGCTCGCGCCGGGCGGAATCACGCGATCGTATTCGCTCGCATCGCTCACGACGGAGCCGTTTCTGGAATTCCATGTTCGGGTGCTGCCTGACGGTCGGATGTCCACCTGGCTGCGCGATCTTCCGGTTGGAGCCGCTGCCCAAATTCGCGGCCCAGCCGGCGAGTGCTTCTACGTTCCAGGCAGGCCCACCCAGCCACTCGTTCTCGTCGGGGTCGGCACAGGGCTGTCACCCCTTTTTGGTGTGGTCCGCGAAGCCCTGCGGCAGCAGCATGTGGGCTCGATCGCCCTCGTCCACGGTGCCAGATCGCCCCACGGACTGTACCTGCGCAAGGAACTGACCCAACTGGCCAAAGACCACCCCAACTTGACGTATCAGCCGGTGGTTCTGAGCGATGACGGAGAGACCAAGGGCGAGGCGCTTGCTTCGTGTGTGGTTTCTTCGCTAGAGGCGTTTCTCAAGTCGCGCTTTGCCAAGCTCGGCGGTCATCGGGCGTTTCTTTGCGGAGACGCAGAGCTTGTGGGGCAGCTTCGCAAGCAGGTTTTTCTGCAAGGGTGTAGCCGGAAAGACATTCTCGCCGACGCATTTGTAATGGCAGATCAGACTGTAAAAAAATAGTAACCTAGATTCCAGAATGCTGCGCGAGTTGTTCATCATCGGACTCATCGTGCTGTCGTGTGGGTCATCGGAAGCCCGCCGCTCGAAGTCCAAGCAAAGCAGTGAGTCGAGCAAGGCGACTACCGAAGAAGCCGCTGCGAGCAAGGAAGCGGATGCAGCCAAGACCGCCCCTTCGCAAGCCGCCGCCAGCCCGGGTCCAGCGCCTCAAAACACGGCAACCACGCAAAATCCAGCGGGAGCCACGCAAGCCGCCGCGGCAGCCACGGACGCATCCCAAGGCAGCCAACCGGACGGACAGCGCAAGCTCAGCCAGGCTGAAATCGACTCCACACTCGGGGAAGCCTCAGCACTGTTCAAGGCAGGGCAGCACGAACAGGCTGCCCGGAAGCTCTTGCTGGTGTACGACTCAAGTCCGCAGCCGCTCCTTTTGTTCAATGCCGGACAAGCGTTTCGTCGGGCCAAGATCCCCAAAGAGGCCAAGGACTGTTACGTCCGCTTCTTGGAGTCGGCCCCGCAGAGTCCGCTTGTTCCCGAGGTTCGCGGCTATGTCCGCGACATGGACACGCTGCTCGAAATGCAGCAGCGCGAGCAGGAAATTTCGTTAAGGCTAAAGCAAGAACAAGCCGCCGCAACCAGCGCACAGCAGGCGCTGCAAAAAGAGCGAAGCACCCCGGTCTACAAGCGCGGCTGGTTTTGGGTCGTCATGGGCAGTGTCGGTCTTGTGGTCATCACCGGTGTGGCAGTCGGCGGCTTCATTGGACAACGAACCAAGGCCGACCTCGCCGCCACCATCGAAAAATAAGCCGAGAAACGACCGCCCTGGGGTCTGTCTGAACATGGAGGAACTCGCGTGCGCACCAAGCGACGCCTTCACGAGTCTGCAAGTTGCTTCGTCAGCGGCGCCGCTGGTTTGGCCTGTCTGGCCTTGGGCGTCGTCGGCTGCGGGCTCCCAGAATACCGACTGAACATCACCCAACTTCCGCCCGGGACCGCATCGATCGAAGGCGCGGTCTTCCTCACCGCAACGGATGGAACCAAGGGAACACTGCTGTCTGATCACTTCAGCTTGAATGTCGGGGACGGCAAAACTTCGGCAAGCGTCACCGTCAACTTGACCGGCAAGTACGACCAACACAAGCAAGCAAACTTCGGCGTCATTGCGCGCAACGCCAGTCGGTGTGTGATCGGCACGGGCAGTGTGATGGGGGCAGAATCTTCGACCACCGTTGGCGATATCGAGGTTCGACTCGATGGACGACTGACGACACTCGCCGCTGGCACCACCTGCGAACCGAAGAGCACCGAAATTGTCTCGGTGGAACGGCAGGAAGACGGCCTGTACGGTCAAACCAAGTTCCAGCTGCGTCTGCGTGGCTGGGGCTTGTCTCCAGACGACAAGATCGAAGTTCGCAGCCAGCGGGCCGTCTCTCCCTGCGGGGGAGACAAAACCTGTGAAGCACGCTGCCCCACGACGCCTCCGGGCACGCCGACCGGCACGCGCACCAATTGCTTGATGGTCACGCGGCCAATCTACGAAAGCCCAACCAAGTGGATGATCGAGCTGCCAAACGACGAAAACAGCCTCGCATCGTCCCTGTCCGAGCAAATAACCGTCGAAGCGCTGGCTCAGTTCCGGGTGTCGCCGTTTTGCGTGTACCTGACGCCAGCGGGCAAGACCGGCGCACTGCTCTACCGAGAGCAAGACACGCCGACTTCCCCCGCTTGCTTCTAGCCTGGACTTGGTGGTGTCGCGGACGCGAGGGCGAGCTACTTCACGTTGGCGCGCAGCTTGAGGTACTTGGCCGTCGCTTCGCCGAGCATCT
>CAYTGC010000007.1:0-47482 GCA_964437195.1 uncultured Myxococcales bacterium
ACCGTGTCCTTAACACGGACAAAGCCCTGTCAGATTTCGGCTGGGGCAAGACAATCTTCTGATTCCTTGGAAAGTAGACACGAGCGGTGACCTTGCTCGCCTTCCACCACGCCGTCTTTGCCACCACAAGCAGAGCGTACGCCTCGTCCTTTCGGTAGACTGAGCGTTCAGTTTTGCGGTATCCTGACTTGCGGGCAGATTGTGAAATTCTATCAGCGGATCCTGCGCCTTCTGACCATCGCGGTTTTCCTGTTGCTGCTGCTGGGAGGCGCTGGCGGGTTCCTGATGAGCTCTCTCTTTCACGATCTCGGTGAAGCCTGGACACTCGTGTCGATTGCCGCGCGCGAGCTCTCGGATACCCGTGCAGGGCTGGGGGAGTTCCACGGTCGGCTTGTGGCGCCAGTGGCACCGCGCTCTCCATCGGGACGCAGCTGCGCGATCTGGGAAGCGACGGCGAACTGGCGGTATGGGCCTAGGGACTCCGTGTTCTGCAAGCTGCATGGGGCTGCGACACCGCTTCTGCTCAGCAAGGGCAATCTGACGGTCCCGATCGTTCTTGACGAAGAGGTCGCCCCGCGCGCCACTGGTCCATATGATCGGGTGCATCCATGGCGCACACTCAGCCTGGAGGCGGCCGAGATGCCACTCTCCGGTGAGAACATCCCGCCGGTCATGGATGAACTGTGCGCCATCACGCCCCGGTCTCGCCAAGCACATGCTACATACTATCGTGAGGTGTGTCTGACCCCTGGCATCGAACTCTATGTGAGCGGATGCCGCAGCGGACGCGGACTCTCAGCGTGTGACCGCGAGATGATTCTATCTGCTCATAGTCGGCGTCAGCTTGCCCAGGATCGGCTCACAGATATGCGAGCCGACCTGCGTCTGGGCTTTGGCTTGTTGAACCTGCTGGGCTTGCTGCTGCTCGGGGGACTCTTTCACAAGCTGTACCCGGTCCCAGAGCCCAGCTCAGCCCTCGCTGACAGGAAGGTGCCGCGTGCTGATGGTGGTTCTTGACCTCGTCACGATCGTCCTGTTTCTGCTGACGCTACGCCTCTCGTTGCGCTACGCCGCCTGGGGTTTCAAGCATCCGAGCGAGCGCTGGGCGCGGGTGCAATTCCTGGCTGGCGCGGTGGGGCTGAGCGCCATCGCGCTCTATTGCATGGTCTACATCGTGCTGATGGTCACCCTTTATGCGCTACTATTCTGGGTGACGTTCATGTCCCGTTAGGGAGTGATGGCAAAAGCAATGATGATGCGCATCTTGTTTGTCTTGGGGGTTCTGCTGTCGTGGTGTCTGGCTGCACGAGCGGCCTACACACTCGTCGAACCCAAAGTGCTCGGCTTTACCGCTGACGGGCGCACGTTCGTATACATAGAGCGAAACAATCAAACCATGCGGGAGGACCTGGAAATTGAGGCCGTCACTATTGATGTGCGTACCGACCAAAAGCATCGGGTTTCCTTCGCTCGGTCCGAAGGTGACTCTCCAGAACGGGACGAGTTTCTCCAATGGCTCAAGAAGAACCCCGTTCGCTGTGCGGGCGGTCCGCGCTCTCCCGATGGGATCTACGCGCTGCAGGTGTTGTTCAAGGGTACGGCCGGCATCCGGGGACAATGGAAGAGACAGATGTACCTATACGGCCAGAGGGAATCCGAGCTTAGCTCTCCCTGGGGGCAGCTCAAGATCTTGTTAACCCAAGGGCACAAGAGCCACCAACTCTTCAAATGGGAGGTGCGAGCGGAGTGGCGATTGGAAGGTGGCCTGATCCCTTGCTGGTCTCCCGATGCCCAGCGTCTCGCCTTGGTCCGCTTCCGCGAAGGGCAAGGGATGCGAGACGCCGGGGAGATGTCTGTGAGCTTTGTCTCTCTGGGCAAAGAGCTCACGTGGGAATTCCCTCCGCTACGTCCTTAGGCGATGCTCCCACCGCTGTTGCTCCACTTGGTCTCGCTGGCTCTGTCGCTGTTTGCGCCGGCTGACGCTCCGCTTCCGCGGGTGGTTCTACCGATGCAGATCCGCTCCCTTTCGGCAACGACCTGCCGTCCCTGCCATGAGGCGCAGTTCTTGGAGTGGCGCGGCTCGCGGCATTCCAGCGCAGCGACCAATGATCTGTTTCGCGCCGCGTTCCGGCAGGATCCGCAGGACTGGTGCAAGCACTGCCACACGCCGCTGCCAGAACAGTTCGCGGCACTGCAATCTGTTTCCAATATCGAGCCTGGGCGCTCAGCGCTGGTCGATGAGGGTGTAAACTGCGCGGCCTGTCATGTACGCGACGGCGAGATCGTGGCCGCACGGCCTGCTTCCCCTGCGGCGCTGCGTGCGCATCCGCTGCGGGTAGTGCCCGAACTGTCCTCTTCGGTGTTCTGTGGGAACTGCCACCAAGTCAACTGGCCGCTGACGCTTAAGCCCTTTCATGAGTCGAAGCTGCCGATGCAAAACACGCTCGTGGAGTCCCACCGCGTCCGCCATCCCGTGCGCAGCTGCCAGACTTGCCACATGCAGAATGGTTCGCATCGCTTTCCTGGTGGACACGATGTCGAATGGCTGCGCCAGACGTTGTCAGCCCGCATCTGGTGGGAATCTGAAAGAGTCCTGCGGGTGTTGGTACGAGCCCGGGGCATTGGCCACAAGTTCCCAACGGGAGACCCGTTTCGTCGCTTGCAGGCCGATGTCTGCGAAGATCGTGAGTGCACAAAACCACTGGTCTCGTTTTCTTTCGGGATCTTCTTTCAGGAACGGAATGGTCGGCAGGTGCTGGTGCGTGACACCGCAATTCCACCGCCGCAGGGGCGCGAGCTTGAGAGCAAACGATCTATCCGCTATCGAATGAGGGCCGTCCATACTCCTCTGTTCTGGCGGCTGCGCTATGCCTATGCAGCGCCGAGTACAGAACATGAGCTAAGCCTAGACGATATCGCCGTGGAAATCGAAAGGGGCCAAGTCGAATGAGACAGCGGTACTACGTCTGGGGACTCTGTGTGTAGCTTCACCCAAACCTGGACTTGTGAAAGCTCCAAAGATCGTAGGACGGGCTCATCCACAGAGCATCGCTGCGACGGCGATTGCTTGCGCGTAGGATGCGGAAACAGAGAGTTCACGCAATGGAAAAATGAAGCTACCGAAGATTCACAGCCGAGGAGAAGCGGACGATTCTGGAAGAGACTCGGCAGCCTGGGGTGACGCTGGCGGAGGTTTGTCGCAAGCACAGTGTCAGTCCGGCGCTTGTCTATCAGTGGCGGGCGGTGGCGCAGCAGGCGACGACGGCAGCGCTGCAGCAGGTGGACAGTCGAGGCAAGAGTCAGCCCGATGCTCAGACGGCACGACTTGTGGCCGAGCTGGAGCGGATGCGCCGAGTGGTGGCGGAGATCACGGCGGAGAATCTGGAGCAATTAATAAACTCTAGGGCTGCTAAAGGCGCAACGTGCGGGTTTGGGAATGGACGGGGTTTAGCTTGGTCAGCATTGGGGATCCCTACTCCGTTTTTCGGTCTACTCCACCCACTGCAGCGCAGAGCAGGGCGCGCGGTTGGCTTCACAGCATGCGGGATGCCAAGCCCGGAACTCCAGGAAACTGGCTGTGTGTCCTGTGCCCAGCGAGGGAGGTGTCCACAAAAACCCGGGATACACGCGAAGGCCAGGCACTGTGCGCGCTGGGCGCTCGTTGGGCGCGCGGTGAACGCGCGATGAGCGCACAGCTTGGATGTGAGGATCGTACCGTTGCGCGCTAGCCGATTGACCCTCCCGTGGGTCTCCCTCACCATGCTGTGATGGGTGTGATCTCGGGTGATGGAATGCTTCGCGTGCTTCTCCAGTTTTCTCGGGCCAAGGAAGCGGGGGATCCGTTCGGCTTTCGATTCGAGCCTCAGGACTACATTCTTCAGACGCCAGGCGGAGCGACACCGGGCACGCGGTTTGAGTGGACATCAGAGGTGCTGGATGACCTTGAGGCCGTGCGCCGACCTGGTCGAAGTCCGTCTGTTGTGCAGCGCATAGGCGAGCAACTGCGGGCATTTGTCCCTGCGGAGTGGTGGGGGGAGTGGGAGCGTGAGATCACGGAGGCGATCGCTGCGCGGCGGCCCGTTTTTCTGACGATTCGATCGTCAGCTGCGGAGCTGTATGCGCTGCCGTGGGAGCTTCTGACGTTGAAGACAGGTCAGTTTATCGGTGAGCTCGATGGTCTGCTGCTGCGCTTCGAGTGGCCTGACAGCGAAAGCAGTCCCGAGCAGCCGAAGCCGAGATCCGAGGGCGGGCGCATCTTGCTGGCTTGGTCGGGGGCTGGTGGGGCAGTGCCCGCAGCAGATCACCTGAAAGCGATAGCTCGTGCCTGCGAGCTGGGAGCGCATCCATTTTCTGCCAGCGCAGATGTGCTGGCCCACGCTTCGCTTTTGCGCATCACCAAGCGGCTGGAGGAAGCCGAGCGCCAAGGCGAGCCGGTGTCCGTGCTCCACCTGTTGTGCCATGGTGCCGAAGCGGGCGATACGTTCGGACTGGCCCTCGACGGCGAGCAGGGCCAGGCTGTGGTCGATGCGACGCAGCTTCGCCAGCAGCTGGCCCCTTTCGCCAAGCAGGTGCGGTTGGTCGTCCTCTCCGCCTGCGATTCCGGCAACTTTGGAGAGCTGGGCAATCGGCTCGGCAGCGTGGCGCATGCGCTGCATCGCTGTGGATTCCAGTCCGTCATCGCGTCGCGGTTTCCGCTCTCGGTTGGCGGATCTATCGCGCTAACAGAGACTCTGTATCGCGAGCTGTTGTGCGGACCTTCTTCGTTAGAAACCGCGTTCCTTTCTGCACGCAAGAGCCTGGCGAAGAGGGAGACCGAACTACCCCAAGAAGAGCGAAAGCTCGACTGGGCCAGCGTGCAGCTTTACGCGCGTCTTGCCGACGGAGACGATACCCGTCCGGTGGTGTTTCGACCGTATCGGGGACTTTTGGCATTCCAACCGGAACATCGGCGTTTCTTTTTCGGACGCGACAAAGAAGTCGCGGAAATCCTGACCGACTTGCAGGCGCTTGTGGACCGCAATCAGGCTCGATTTCTCGTCGTAGCGGGGGCGTCGGGTACGGGGAAATCATCGCTCGTCCTTGCGGGCGCTGTGCCCAAGCTTCTGGCGGCGCGTCCCGGTCTGGCATTTTTGCGGATGCGTCCCGGCAAAAACCCCGAGGAGGCGCTGACGGCTGCGCTGTCCAAGCGGCCTGCTTCGGCGCCCGCTTTGCTGGTGGTGGACCAGTTCGAGGAGGTCTTCACCCAGACGCCATTCCCAAAAGATCGCGAGACGTTCTTGCGCCACTTGTGGTCGCTCGCATCCTCTCCCGATTCCGGTCTGGTGATCATCATTACGCTGCGGGTTGACTTCATCGGACGCTGTGGAGAGCTTGCGGTCAATGACGACGGCCTGCGGCTGGACCGGATTGCGTATGACGAGGCGCATCGGATCTTTGTGGCCCAGCTTGGTCCCGACCAGCTTCGTGCATCCATCGAAGAACCTGCGCACACCGCCGGGCTGGAACTACAGGCGGGTCTTGCGGACCGCATCCTGGCCGAGCTAGGCGCAGAACCTGGGGCGCTGCCACTCCTCGAAGACGCGCTCGATATGCTGTGGCAACAGCGGCAGGACCGGACATTAACCCAGCGCGCGTATCACGCACTCGGCGGAGTGGTCGGCGCACTCCAAAAACGCGCCGATGCGCTGGTGGAAAAACTGGCGCCAAACGAACAGGCGCTGGTGCAGCGGCTTTTGGTGAGCCTTGTGGCCGTGGCGGATGACACTGCGCTCGACAGCCGACTGCGCGTTCCGGTGGCAGAGCTAAGGCAGTCTGTGGCTGCGGCAGATGGTCCTGGATTCGATCGGGTGCTCAAAGTACTGGTCGACGCCCGTCTGCTGGTTCACGACGACAACCAGTCGCCAACGGTGGAAGTCGCGCACGAAGCACTCATCCGCAAGTGGCCCAGGCTGCGCGCTTGGATTGACGAAGATCGTGCGGGGCTTGTCGTGCAGCGCCGGGTCAAGCAGGCCGCACAGCTGTGGGACAAGCAACAGCGCGACGACTCTCTTTTGTTTCGGGGAGCGCAGCTTGCCCAGGCCACAGAGTGGCGCAAGCTGTGGGAGTCCCGCTTGGGAGCCCAAGACCGCAGCTTCCTCGACGCCAGCGAGGCGCTTCGGCGAAAACAGGAACAAGACGATGCCAATCGCTTGCGACAGACGCGCGTGGCAGCGACAGTGCTGGCTGTGCTTCTCGTCGGAGCGAGCGGGGCCGGCGGACTGGCATACCTGAACGCGGAAGAGGCCAAAAAGAACGCAGAGGTAGCGAAGCACAATGCGGAAGAGGCCAAAAACAATGCGGAGCTAGCGAAGAGGAATGCAGAAGTAGCCCGGACAAAGGCGGCAGAGTCCCGAGCGACACTGCTCGTTGCGCTGGCCCAGAACGGCAAGGAGGACTCCGCAAAGGTGGTGACCCTTTTGCGCGAGCCGGGACATCAAGCATCCACGCTGTGGCGCCAGTCCGCGCTGGAGGTTCTGCAAACGGGAATCTCTGAGCTTTCTCTCCGTGGACACGAGGCTGCTGTCACGTCGGTCGCCGTAAGTCCTGACGGAAAAATGATCGCCACTGGCAGCAATGACCATATCGCGCGCCTCTATCAGGCGGATGGCTCAGGTCCACCGCTCGTTTTCCAAGGGCACGAGGACTCCATTACGTCGGTCGCGATAAGCCCAGATGGCAAGAAGCTCGTGACGGGAAGCAATGACAATACCGCGCGCATCTTTCCCCTGCATGGTTCCGGCGCCGCGCTGGTGCTCAAGGGGCACACGGGCGCTGTTACGTCGGTCGCGATAAGTCCCGATGGCAAAAAGATCGTCACCGGAAGCTGGGACAACACGGCGCGCGTCTTTCTCGCAGACGGCTCTGGCAGTCCGATCGTGCTCAAGGGACATAATGCCCCTGTGTCGGCGGTGGCGGTAAGTCCGAACGGAACAAAGATTGTCACCGGAAGCTGGGACAAGACCGTGCGTATTTATAACTCCGATGGATCCGGCGCTCCGCGTGTGCTCAAGGGACATGAGGAATCCGTCCTCTCTGTCGCAGTAAGTCCAGACGGAACCAAGATCGTCACCGGAAGCTGGGACAAGACCGTGCGCCTCTTTGCTGCCGATGGCTCCGGTGCGCCGCTCCTGCTCAAGCGATTCGATGCTGTTGTCCTTTCGGTGGCGGTAAGCCCTGACGGAAAGAGAGTCGTTGCTGTCACCGCTGACAAGACGGCGCGCGTCTTTCCCATCGATGGAACCGGTGCACCGCTCGTGCTCAGAGGCCACGAGGACAGGGTCACTTCGGCGGCCTTCAGCCCAGATGGAAAAAAGATCGTCACTGGAAGTGAGGACAAGACTGCGCAGGTGTGGAATGCCGATGGCTCCCGCGCGGCGCTGGTGCTCAAGGAGCATGACGCCCACGTCCTTTCCGTTGCAGTAAGCCCCGATGGAAAAAAAGTCGTCACCGGCAGTGCCGACAAGATCGCCCGCATCTTTTCGGCAGACGGCTCTGGTGCCACGATCGAGCTGATCGGGCACGCGGCCTCCGTCACCGCAGCTGCGTTCAGTCCGAATGGCAAGATGGTCGTTACCGGCAGCAATGACAAGACCGCCCGCATCTTTCGCACCGATGGCTTTGGCGCAGCACTCGTACTCACGGGGCACGCGTCCCCTGTCTCTTCTGTTGCGTTCAGTCCCGATGGAAAGAAGGTCGTGACCGGTGGCTGGGACAAGATGGCTCGCGTCTACAATACCGATGGTTCTGGGACTCCCATCGTGCTTGCTGGACATGATGGCATCGTCTCTGCGGTCGCGTTTGGCCCGGATGGATCCAAAATCGTCACCGGCAGTGGGGACAGGACCGCGCGCATCTTTTCTGCAGATGGATCTGGTACTCCGCTCCTGCTCACCGGGCATGCGGACGCCATCCACTCGGTTGCGTTCAGTCCCGATGGAAAGAAGGTTGTCACGGGGAGCGGGGACAAGACCGCGCGCATCTTCCAGGCTGACGGCTCCGGCGCCCCGATTGTGCTCAAGGGCCACGAGTCGTCCGTGACTTCCGTTGCCTTCAGCTTCGATGGCAAGGTCGTTGTCACGGGGAGCGGGGACAAGATCGCTCGCCTCTTTTCCGCAGACGGTTCCGGCACG
Organism: uncultured Myxococcales bacterium; assembly: GCA_964437195.1. Classification (GTDB taxonomy): domain Bacteria; phylum Myxococcota_A; class Polyangia; order Palsa-1104; family JAEUJZ01; genus JAEUKA01. Next base: position 8,169 of record CAYTGC010000007.1, read on the forward strand.
CCGCTCCTGCTCAAAGGACACGAAGCCACCGTCACGTCCATCGCGATTTTTCCTGATGGAAAGAAGCTTGTCACCGGAAGCAGAGACAAGACCGCGCGCGTCTGGACGATTGACAGCGATCTACTCGATGACGCGCTGTGGAATGCAACGAGCGCCTGTCTGCCGGAGCGACGCCGACAAGAGCTACTTGCGGAGTCCCCGGCTGAAGCCCAGCAAGGGCATGCACGCTGCCAACAGGAAGTGGCCCGGCGGCGCGCATGGTCGATGCCTTAGCCACAACCGCAATACAATTGAACAATTCCTTGCTCGCTATTTCCAATTCAGGTGCCTGCAATTCCCAATGAGTTTTCGCAACTTCACAGACAAATCCGCTACTTACAGAGTCGCGCAAGGTAACGCCTTTTTCCAAGAAAAGTGATTGGCTGGTAGTCCTTCTGTGTGAAGAGATCGTGTCTATGGTTCTTCCAAGTGGAAGCCTATCTGTCCTATTTCGCACGGCTATTTTTTCTCGTCGGAAATGCATCTTTTAGCATCATTGACTCCTCACGTTCGAAAACCTAAAAATTAGCGAATTGTTCGGGGCCCGACGTCCGTGGCTCTGAGACAACCCTGGGGGGAGAATAGGCTGAATGCTGCTGCAAAAAGACGGGCTCGTGTCCATCAATGCTGTCGCCCATGAAGGCAAAGTCGTCGTAATCGCAACCGACAAAAACGGTGGCCTTTGGTACACAGTCAAGCAGGATGGCTTCGAAGAGAGCTATCTTGGCTCGGACCCGGCGAAGCGCACCGGTTGGGAGAACTGGGCGCCAGTGGATCTTCCCGACGAGGCAGATGACGCGTCGGTCGTCGCGTTCGAGAAGGCGAGGCTGACCCGCAAGGTGAAGCCACTTACCCAACTGATGCGGTCGGTCTACAAGTCGCGAGATCTCGGCGCAGCATTTCCGGTACAGCTCGTCTCGGCGCAAGGGCACCTCTACATATTCCGTCAGTCCAAGGGCACGGATGCCACGCTGCTCTGCGATCGCTTCGTGCTCGATGGGATGACGAACAAGCTGGGCCGCAAGCTCGAGGTGCGCTTCAAGCGGAGTCGGCAGCGGCTCGCCCCCTACGAAGCGGGCCCGAAGAACGCCATGGCCGCGGACTCGCTCGACTTCCGCGACACCAGTGGCAACTTCTTCTACGAACCGACCACCGAGCTTCTTTTTACCAAAGGGGTCAAAAATGGCTGGTTCACAGTCGTGCGCGCAGCGACGGGTGAGCATGAGAAGTTCCGCTGGCACATCGTCTATTGCAACAGCAAGTGGGCCGAGATGGTCTCGATCCGCGCATCGGAGGACGGACTCTTCGATCTGCGCGATGAGACGACCTTCGATCCCGCACCGGGCGACGGCGAGCCTCCGATCCCACGCAGCATCCCCGGAATCCTCTGGCGCACCCTCAAAGTGCCGGGGGCGATGATCACTGGCGGTCCGGCCGCGACGCTGTACGATCTGCAGCAAGAGCGCGAGGTGGGCAATGGCGGAGCGATGCAGCTCCTGCGCACCGAGACGCGGCTCATGCTCGTCCTGCCCACGAGTCAGGGGACCGCAGCGTACAGCTTCGCGCTTGCAAAAGACGGCTCGCTGTCCGAGCTGGGCAGCAATGGAACGCCGGAAGTCCTGCGCAGCGACCAGCGGGAGATCTTGCTTCCACTCAATACCCTGGATGAGCTCAAGCTCATCGGTGACACGACGCCGCCGCCACAGGGGACGATTCGGGGCATGCGGCTCGGCTCTGGTGACGACAACGCCGACGGCAAGGTCGTTGTCACGTCTGCCGAGGCGGCCCTGCTTTCCTCCGGGGACACGATCGAGATTCAGAAGACCAGCAACTATGACGGCCTTTACACCGTCAGCGTGATCGATGATCAGTCGTTTGTCATCGACGTGGACTTCGTCGACAACCAGCTCGGCGTGTGGGAGAAAGTCGAGACCGAGCCCGAGGGGCTTGTCTTCGATGGGATGGTTACCTCCTACGAGAAGATCGCCGATGGCAAGCTCAAGGTGACCGCGCGGAACCATGGGCTGTCAAACGGAGACGGCGTGCAGCTCGTAGGGACGGTGGACTGCGACGGCACGTTCCCGGTGACACGGCTGGACAACTCGACGTTTGTCATCGATGGGAAGTGGGCGACCAGCGAGGCGAAGAACCTGCGGCTGGAATCGCTGAAGCGGCGCGGCCTCGTACTCGATGGCGATGACGATCACATCGACCTGCCGATGGATGCCTTTCCGGGCGGCAAGGAAGTCACCATCTGTCTGTGGGCGCGTGGCATTCGTACTGCGGACGTGACGCTGCTCGAGGCGACCGACAAGGATGGGAAGCGCGTGGCGCTCATCTCCTTTCCTGCGGCAGCGGGCCAGATTTCCTTCGAGTGCGGGAATGGCGCAGATGGCTGTGATCGCGCGCAGAAGGCAGCGCAGCCCGCTGAATACACCGATGGCTGGGCGCACTGGGCCTTCACCAAGAATGCGGTCAGCGGGGAGCTTGCGATCTATCGAAATGGCGTCCTGTGGACATCGAGCACGGGCAAGTTTCCAATTGGAGCTGCCAAGCAGCTGCGCCTGGGCGCTTCGATCGCCGGCACCATCGGGAAGAATCGCTTCGAAGGGACGCTCGCTGATCTCACCATCTACGGTCGGGCGCTGCGTGCCGAGGAAATCCGCGACACCATGTTCCTCGCGCTGAGCGGTCAGGAGCCAGGGCTACTTGGCTACTGGCGCCTCGGCGGCGTCGTCGAAGGAGAGATCCGCAAGGTGATCGATCTTTCGCCGAACGGATGGGATGGCACGGTCCAGGGCGGGGCCTGGGCCGGCGCAGTGACGTACGAGCGCAAGCTTCGAGATGGCAAGACGCTCGCCGTCCGGTACACAAACTCCGAGCTCATCGCGGTGAGCCAGCGGGCCACGTACGTGGAAGAGTTCGAGTTCCGCATCACCGCTGCCGGGAAGCCGCTCACCAAGGCCGCGCTGCAGAATATGGAGCGCAGTGGCAAGCCGGTCTTCGTGATGCGGTACTGGGGCAAGCGCAGCCGCAGCGCCGAAGAGACAATCGTCTTCAATCCACAGCCGAAGACGGACCTTTTTGCCGATGTCGGTGATGGCTGGCTTCGCGCCTCGTGCCGATTGACGATCCCGGATGGTGTCGCCCTCTTGCGGTCGTTCGAGATTGCGGAGGTGCGGGGAACCTGGGACCGGATCGAGATCCGCAAGCATGGGATGCGCCTGATCTCCGATGCCATCACCGAGCTTTATAACGACGACGCGCCACTCCTCCAGCCGCTCGCCGCTGCTGGCAAGGACCTGGAGACCCAGCTCAGTGCGATTCGCGCCGACGAGCAAACCGAGGCGGGCCTGTACGCCGACAAGCTGGCCACCGAAGAGAAGATCGCGCTTCTTGCAGACGCCGAGTACTTGAAGATTGAGTATGACGCTCTGGTGAAAGACGTCGCCGCGCTCACCACCGAGCTGCAGGAACTTGAGAGCCAATACGTGGCCATGAAGGACAACCCCTTCAACTACTTCTGCAGGCTCCTGCTTTCCGGCACGACCAAGCGGTTTTTGCACTGTGAATCCACTGGCGACATGGTCACCTGGGATGTTGGGAATCTGTTCGAGTTCATCCCCTACGTGGGCGGGTACTGCATCAAGCCGATAGGGGAGAACCGCTACATCCTGCCCGGCAGCAACGGTCGCGTGGTCCTTTCCCCCAATGACTTCAAGTGGCCCTGGCAGGTCGTGCGGTCAGGCAATAGCTGCACCATCAAGCATCCGATCTACGGGTTTTTTCACGCCCAGGGCGGCACCAACAAGATCGTCATGTACAAGGATGCCCACAACTGGGAGCTGCAGCCGGTGGAGGAGGTGGGTGGCAAGGTCACGGCAGCCAAGAACGCTCGGGATGCCAAGAAGACAGAGCTCACTGCTGCGGAGAAGCGACTGGCCGCGCTCAAGAAGCTGCTCGATCCGACGGCCCCGAAGCGGGCGGATCTGGAGAAAGAAATCCAGGATATCGTGGCGAAGCTGGTCGTCGTCCAGACCCGGCTCACGGCGGCAAACGCCAAGTACCTCGATGGCGTGAAGGGCCTGTCGCTCGGCGCGCTGGCGATGCCGCAGATCGCCAAGGATCAAAGGGGGCTTCTGACCCGCGGCGCCATGCTCGACTTTGTCCGCCCCGAGAGCCGCGTATCGCTCCTCGAGACCTGCGAGGGCAACGTCCAGCTGAGCTACCTCGATGCCGATGGCCGCATGCGCATCACCCACTACGACGCGACCTCGGACTCCCGCAATCCCCAGGTGGAGGAATGGCTCACGGATGCGGGGCGGGCCTGCCTGCGCCAGAGCAAGCTCGGCAGTGCTGCCTCCATCGCCAGCGCCGTCAAGGTGGAAGACACCTGGTCGGTCGAGGCCTGGGTGGCCACTCCGCTGCCGACCTGGGAGTGGACGCTGCTTGCCAGCGCGGCCGATCAGAAGAATGCCTCACTGGTCGTCCGCCACGGCGTCGACCTCGGACTGCGCTGCGAAGGACGGTTCTTCTCGAGCGGTTTCCGGATGGACACCCTGCCGGTCGGTTGGCACCACATCACCGCCGTCAGGAAAGGCTCAGGCAAGAGCTTGTCGGTCTCGTTCTATGTCGCAGGGGAGAAGGTCGGTTCGTCGGCCAACCCGCGCTTCACCGCCCTGTCTCTCGACGGAAATGACGACTCGGTCACGCTGCAGCCGGCGAGCATCCCCCAGGGCGGCGAACTCACCGTCTGCTTCTGGGCGCGCGCGAAGGATCCGGGACGCCAGCCTGCGGTTGTTCTCGAGGCACTGGATGCCCAGAACCGCTGCGCCTTGCGCATCAGCTTGCCCGATGCGAACGGAGCGATTTCTTTTGCATGTGGAGAAGACGCCTCCGGTCTGGATCAGGTGGTTTGGACGGCCCCGCCCGCGGGCTCTTCTTCCGCGTGGACGCACTGGGCATTCACCAAGAACGCGAATACCGGACTTATGCGGATCTACCGCAACGGTCGGCCCTGGGTGCGCGAGACCGGCAAGAAGAAGTCGATCGCCCCAACGACCGCGGTGTCTCTAGGGAAGTCGGCAGGGCAGAACACGGGCTTTTTCTGCGGCGATCTCTCCGATCTGTGCGTGTGGAACAAGGAGCTTCCGGCCTCCGACATTCAGAGCGCGATGGGGTGTCCAGTGGCAACGGACGATGCCGCGCTGCTCGGTTGCTTCCGGTTTGAAGGAGGCGAGCAGCCCCGCGCCAAGGACTTCTCGAAACAAGCCAAGCACGGCAACCTGGAAGGAAGTCCGACAATCCTCACAATCGGGCCGCCGACGCAGGTGGACATCGCCAAGGTGACCGATACGGTCAACCTGGAGCCTCCTCTTCCTGCCGTACCGCCGCCGCCGCCGCCGCCGCCGCCACCGCCTGTGCGTGGGCCACTCCAGGCGCTCGTCCTCGACGGCATCGACGACCACGTCAAGATCCCGGAGATGACTGTCGATTTCTCGCAGGGCCTGACGATCGAGGCGTGGGTCTATTACGACAAGTTCCAGTCCTACGGACGGATCTTCGATTTTGGCAACGGCGTGGGCAACGACAACATCGTCTTGTACAACAACGCGACAAACCCCGCCCTTACGCTCGGAATCTTCCGCGGCACCGGTGACACCGGGGCGTTCACGGGAAAACCCGATTCGCTGGTCAAAGACAGGTGGATCCACGTAGCCGCCACCATCGACGCGCTGGGGAATGCGACGCTCTACTGCAACGGATCGTCGCTCGTGACCGTACCATCCCCGCTGCCGAACAGCGTCAAGCGCACCTCCAACCTGATCGGCAAGACCAACTGGTCGGACGGCACCACCTTCTGCGGCAAGATGGCTGAGGTCAAGCTGTGGAACCGGGCGCGGACCGCGACCGAGATTTCACAAACCATGAACCAGCAGCTCACCGGAACCGAGCCTGGCCTTGTCGGCTACTGGGCGTTTGCGGCGAGCGGGGCCATCGATCTCACGCCGAACAAGCGCCACGGTACGTACGTCGGCAACCCAACGGTGACTGCGACGAACGTGCCAGCGCTGCAGCCGCCGCCGAGCGTCCCGGCGCCCCCGCCGGCCCCGACGCCGACGCCTGCGCCTGTCGTGCTTCCTCCGCCATCGTTGCCTCCGCTCAAGGTCTTTGAGCTGCGTGTCTGGGGAACGGCGCTCAGCGACGAAGAAGTCGCAGTGAATAGCAAGACGCTCCTTTCAGGCAACGAGCCGGGTCTGCTCGCCTACCTGCCGATGAGCGAGCCCACCGGACAAGAGGTGCGAGATCTAACCGGACGAGGACAGAACGGCACGATCGAGGTTGCATCCCGCTGGGCCTGCTCAGCGCAGATTGGGCTCCTTGGCAAGGGTCGCGACAGCCTGGTGTGTGCCGAGTACGGTTCCGTGGCCCTCGATCCCGCGACCCAGCGCAAGACCTCGATCATGCGGCGCTTCTTCGCATCTGCCACCAAAGGAGGCGTGCTCGTCCTGCCCGACAAGCGCGTAGAGGAGCTCGATCTTTTGTGGATCGGCAACGCCCAGTTCGCGCCCACTCTGCTTGGCTACATCGAGGGCGCGCCTCCGATCCCCAGCGAGAACCTGACCGAAAACCCTTCCTACAACGGCGCGACCTCGGTCGAGCTGGTGACATCGGAAGACCTCGAGTTTCGCTGGAACCGCAGCCAAGAGATCGGCGCTGGCTTATCGCTCGACGGGTTCATCGGTTACGAAGACCAGGTTTTGAACCCGATGAGCGGCATGTCCAAGGCGCTCGATGTTCGCGCCGGGTGGAAGCTGAACTTCAACTTGAACAAGACGTGGCAGTCCGAGACCAACATCACCACGCGTTCCTCGAACCGACTGACCGACCGACTGGAGCTGCGCGGCACCCCCGAGCAGACGCCCAAGTTCCCCGACATCGGACTTCGCTACATCCCCAAAAACGTTGGCTACGCGCTGGTCATTTCCGGCACCGCCGACGTCTTCATCATGCGGCTCATGCGGTCGGGCAAGATGATTGGCTACCAGGCTTCTCCGATCGAGGGCATTCCGCCCGACGTGAACACCATCACCTTCCTCATGAATCCCGCCTACGTCATGCAGGGAAGCCTGGACGGACTGACCGGTAGCAAACCCACCAGCGACCGCTTCCACCGGCACGTTCCGGCGATGCGGGCCCAGTACGGAGGGCTTTACCCGGCCAGCTACTACCGCTTGAAAGAGGCCTACGCGCTGAAGCAGCAGATCGAGAACGACGACAAGCGGCGGGAGTCGTTCTTTGCACAGTTTAGTACCTCGGGCATGGCGGCCTCGATGGAGTCTCAGATCGACGAGGCGAAGGACCCCGAGGCAATCGGAGTCAGCCCGGGCGGTGGAGCGGGAGCGGACCAGGAACAGCAGAAGAAGGAGAGCGCGGAGGCGGCTGGCGCGCAGAGCGATGCGGTCAAGAAGAAGCAGGCCGAGATCGATCGGATGATCGCCGATCCGGGCCAGCGCGCCCAGGCAGAGGCGGGCTTTTCGTCGTGGCAGAAGAAGATGGAGCGCCTGCAGGTTCTTGCCGGCAAGCGCAACATCGTCAACACCTATGTCTGGGACGCCGATGGCGGGCTGCGCACCGAGCAGCAGAGCTTCGCCAGCACGGCCGAGCACATGGTCGGCGGCTCCTTCTCGGTGGATGGCGCCCTCGGTGCCGAGGGCCAGATCAACGTCATGGGCATGAAGGCCGAGCTGACCGCCATGGCGAACATGAGCTTCACCCAGACGATGAACAAGACCAGGTCCACGAGCAAAGGCATCGAGCTCAACGTAGACCTGTCCGGCGTCGAGTCGATCGGGATCACCAACCACGACGACGAGCCCATCCTGCCGGGCGAAAAGGTCGATCGCTACCGCTTTATGACCTTCTATCTTGAGGGGAGTACGCAGAACTTCCACGACTTCTGGAGCTACGTGGTGGATCCAGAGTGGCTGCGCAGCAACGGAGAGGAGGCACGCGCGCTGCGTCAGGCAATGGGCAAGGCGAACAAGGCGTGGCGGGTGCTCCACCGCGTGACCTACGTCGAGCGGCCGGCGCTTCGCGGCGTCGGCAGGGATGTGCGCCAAGCGATGGACCTAGCGCCGGACACCGCGTTCGACGTTGTGACGAAGTATCTGCAGTCGCTAACGAAGAACCAGCTGAGCATTCAGGCGCAGCTGAACGACGCAGTGAAGATCCTGCAGGGCCTGCGGCTGAAGATGGGCTCCTAACCTCGGAGGACAGGCCATGGGGAATCCACTACGCTGGTTGCGCCAGAAGCTGCGTCGGCGACTCAAGCGGCGCTACGGAAAGAACAGCTCTCTCGAAAGTCAGGTCGTCGAGGCGCTCGTCGATGATGACGATGGCGATTTCTCCGATGCGAGAGAACACGCGCGCGCGCTGGACGACGCCACGGACGCGGCAGAGCCGAGCGCGCGACCCATCCTCGGTGAGTGGCAGAAGGAGAGGGCCCAGAAGGCCCGGGCGTCGCTCGGTTTTCTGGATTCTATGATCTTCGACTCGCTTCTCAACAGCACGGCGAGCCGAGAGGAGGAGGACTACCTCCACAAGGCGCTCGCAGCCGGACGCACCGTGGCTGAAATCGAAGCGTTTGCCGCGCGCATCCACGGCAAGGACCCGGCCTGGCTGCGGGACCACCTGACGCTCACGGGGACCAGCTCTGGCGGCGGAATGCGACAACAGTTCGAGAACAGCTGCAGCGTGACCACGGTGCAGGCGCTGCGCGGCGAGATCGATCCAATCTATGCCCTGAAGCTCCGCGATGAGAATCCGGACATGGACAAGGTCGATTCGGACCCCTACAAATACAACCCGAGGCTCGCTGCCGAACAGCGTGCGCTGCTCGAGCACCCCTACTACGGCAACAGAACCGATGGATGGGGCAGCGTGAGCCCCGCGCAGGCGTTTACCGATGACGACGAATCGGCAGCGCGGCATGAGATCGACGATCTGCTCGATATGCTCGCCCCATCGACCGGGCTTCGTTACGTTCCGATGGAGGTTGGCTACGATATCGAGGTAGGTCCGGTGCTCGATGATATTGAAAAGCGCCTCAGCAAAGGGTTGCCGGTGCCGATCAGCGTCGGCGACGAAGAAGCGTGCGGCCACGCGCTGCTTTTGATTGGGCTCACGAACGACACTCCGCCCAACTTCCTGATCTACGAACCCACGGACGGGATTGTTGTCACCCGCACCCGTGCGCAGTTCGAAAATGGTGAGCTTGACATGGGAATCGAGGGCGAGTTTACCAGCGTCGATCTGCCCTTCTCCTTTGAGTGAGGACGTCGCAATGCCAGGGACACCAGCTTATGACCGCACCGCGCTTCTCGCTCTCACACCATCGAAGTACCTTGCCTCCGGTTATCGGGACGCATCAGGAAAGCCACGCGTCGAGCTTCGCTCCATCTTCGCAATCGCAGCAGCGATGCAACTCCAAGACACCGTGACATCGCTGCACGAGCTTGCCGCCACCTGGGATGCCTTCAAGATGGTGCTCGCACTGCAAACTGGACTGCCGCGAGCGCGGGCGGTTTCCGCCGCAGGCGGGGCGCTAAGCACCGTGGCCTCCATGTACCGCATCGAGAACAATCCGGGAATTCGTGCTTGGCTGAGTCCGTGCGTCGCCGCCGTCAATACCGAGGATGACCTCGCGGCGCTGCTCGACCACTTCCAGGCAGTGGTTCGCCAGTACACAGGCCTTGTCACCGCACTGGCCCGAATGCCTCGACCGTAGCAAACGGCGATCAACCTCCGCGTCCGGCCTGGAGTCTGCGCTGGAGTTCCTTCAGCTCGTCCCACTGACCGTTTGCGGCAAGCTTTGCTTGGGCGGGCCAGCTCGTGGGATCGGCCAGCGCGAAGCGCGAACCGCCCGCGTTGAGCAGCTCCTTGAGTCGACTCACCTCTGCGGCCGCCAAGCGCTTGAAGGTTGCAATGCCTGCGCCTGCGAGAAGTTCTGCGATTTTCGGACCGATTCCCTCGATGATCTTGAGGTCGTCTGGCTTGCTCCCCGCGGCTTCCTGTTTCTGCGCCCTTGGCGAAGGAAGAAGGCGACCACCCGCCTGCTGGCAGAGATCGAACTTGACGTTGGAGTGCGAAACGCCGTCGTAGCTGCTGAGCACCACCGTGCGACCGCACATCTGGAACTCCGTATCGCGCCGCTCGAACAGCAGAACGAAGCTCGCAGACACTCCCTTCCAGTCCTGCGTAGAGAAGGAATACTGCACTTGTTTGCCGCCATTTGTCTCGCGCCGCGTGCAAACAAACATGACGGTCGTGCGATCGGTCAGCACCATTTTCGCGCCGGTGATGTCCTTGTCGTCATAGTCAATGTGGACGTCGCTTACCTTGTCCGACGTTGCCAGAACTTCTAGCAGCCTATCGAGGACGAAGACCCGTCCGTTGACCTGGATCTGCATGTTCTGAACAAGCTTGGAAAAATCGTAGTTTGCGATGATCTTGTGAACCAGCGCCTCTACCAGTTCTTGTTCCTGCGGCTGGATCTCTGTTCGCGCTTGCTGCAGCTTCCCGAGCGCCTCTGTGTGTTTGTCAATTTGCCCCCGCAGCGAGCGCAGGTCTGCATGGCTGCTCAGCACGCTGGAGACACTGCCTTCAAGCTGGGAATTGTATTTCTGAAATTGGCCGCGCAGCTCTGTGATGTGCTCGTGTGCGGCGGAAATATCGGCTTGGTACTTTTCCGAACTTTTGTTGAGCGTGGCGACCAAGGCCAGCGTTTCAAGGCGAAGCTTGTTGATCTCATCGGTGGTCTTGCCACCAAAGGTCTGGCAGTGTGCATCAATCTCCCGAACCATTTGATCGAGAACATGAATCACGGACTGGCGGTTCAGACGCTCGAGCGCAGCTGCGAAGATCGAGTCCGTCAGGACAACATGTTGGACCCGGCAGGAAGGTGCTTCTTCCTGGCCGACAGGAGGATCCTTGTCCTTGCCTGAACCCTGGATGGCAGATGCCATAATTCCTACTCCTTTGGCCTTTTGTGGCCGATCAAATCCGATCAAAAAAAGGGGGAAATCTTGTGACTTGCCAGGCCTTGCACGGACCCGCCGATAGATCGTCCCCCGATCTGAAATCACAGTCGGACGCGGAAAATGGTACTAGCAAACTGCCATCGACTACAAGGGGGCCGGGCTCTTGCTCACGTCGCTGGGATATCGTGCAGATCGCCAGTGAAGGCATGTCTGCGAATTCCCAGTGTTCTTTGGTGACGCGACCGACGCACCTTGTGCAGCGTCAAAGCACGATGATATTTTGGCTACAATTCCGACATGTCTCCGCCTCCGGCCAACGGTGAAAAGGGGAATGACACCGAGCCAGCCACAACCCCTGTGAAGCAGGATTCGGAATCGAGCGGTCAGACCCAATGCGTGGTTCCTACCGCCGCCGTTTTCGCCGCCGTCCTGGAGCGACTAAATCGCCAGTCCACCATCGAGCTGTTCCAAAAGCTCACGACCGAAATCGACGCGCACTGTCAGTCTCTGCTCACCATTGCGGACAGAAGTCGTGGCGCGAACTCCAGCGACCTTCGTGCAGAGCTTGAGGCCCTCCTAACACTCCTAAGAGAAACGACCGAGCGGCACAACCGTGAAAAAGAGATCGCGGCTCAGGAGCGCAAGGAGAGCCAGGGTCGTCGTTTGGTACTGATCCTGCTGGTCATACTGCTCGTCGGAGGACTTGCATTCCTGGTTGGCTGGCTTCTTGGCAAGCGAGGCGCGATAACGGCATGTCCGCCGTGTCCAGCTGCTGTCTGCTGTAACACCGATGTCCCAGCGAAAAACATGAACCCGGGGGCCGCTGTGATGGGAATGGGCGCGGAGGAATCTGGTCCGGTCCGCGTGCCCACCGCAGCAAAGCCCGTCAAGCCGCTGGCCTTCGAGGCTGCGCTATCGGCTTTCCTCGCAAAGCCTGGTGAGCTGCCGCGAACATTCACGATGGATCGACTGCGGTATCCCGCCAATTCCCATGAGATGAACGCGGAAGGGAAGGACCAAGTGTATGAGCTATCTCGAATTTTGGCCGAACACCCGACGGTGCACATCGAAATTCGAGGGCACAATGACAGCACCGAGGACGAGACGTACACCGGGCCGAACCCCTATCAAAATTATTCCCTTTCCAAGCTTCGCGCAAACTGTGTCCTTTTGCGACTCCATCACCTGAACGTGTCAAGCGACCGGATGCAGCTCCGCGGGATGGCAGCTTCGATGCCTGTAGCGAGTGACACCACGCCAGAAGGTCGTCAAGCCAACCGGCGCGTAGAAGTCGTGGTCACCCATCGCTGACAGCGATCGGTCTCTGCATCTCGGATCGAAACGCGACGCGAAAACCAGGTGCGTGTAGACTGCGGGGCGGATCACGGAACACTTGTTATGTCCACCGCAGATCGGCGACCATTGGATATGGACTGTTCCTTGCCATTCCCGACACAGCCACGAGCTGGGCGAGCACTCCCGGAATCTGGGGAGGAAACCTCCCTGACAGCGCGTGGTCACGTCCGGTCGTGATGCAGAAGCATGCTCCGCGATCATCCCTGCGGCTGCGCACCGCTGCCGTTGTCGCCCTGCTGGTGGCCAGCGTGCCGGGGTGCCAGCGTCAGGACGAACCGCGCGGAGCGATGGTTGCAGCCCCGAAGGCCAACGACCCAACTGTCGCACCGGGAATGCCCCTTGCGAACCCGACGTCTCCGACGGGACAGCCGAGAGACGCGACGATGGGCGCGACCCCTGCATCGTCTCCCAGTCAAGCTGCGGAGCCGAGCCAGGCTGCGGCCCCGGCGGTGGCCCCGGCGGTGGCCCCGGCACCGGATCGACCCACGACCTGCGGTGGGAAGACCTGCGGCGAGGGAGAGCGCTGCTTTCTCATCAGGGTGGGACGAGGGACTCCGATGGCGGCACCCGGAAAGACCAGCTCGTTCGAGTGTCGACGTCAGCCGCCGTCGCGCAACTCCGGCTACATGTGCAGTCCTACCACGCATGGCTACACCCTCTGCGACTACCTCGCTCCCGTCGAACGGCCTCGGGTGCAGTCCGCGCCGTCGCCCTACTTGCTGTAAGCTCGGCCCTTCGCGAACACCCTAGGAGGTCTCATGTTCACCCTGTTCACGTCGCTTCGCCGCGCTGCTGTGGGAGTCCTGTTCGTCAGTGGTTGCCATGGCCTGCCGCTGGTTCCGATTGGCGCCACCGTCGTGACCTACCCGCCGTTCGATCGCTGGGACTGCAACCTCAAAGAGGGCCTCTTTGTTCCGGGCGGTGCCTTGCTCATCGACAGCGAGGAGGCCTTTCGGGCCAAGTTCGAGTGTTACGAAGCCCCTGGGGCACGGGTGGAGCGCAGTTCGGGCGTGGACTTCTCACGCGACGCAATCGCGGTTTTTCTCTCCTTTGGCCAAGGCAGCGCGCCCAAGTTTGCGCGGCTCGAGCGCAAAGACGATCGACTCAAGGCCATATTTCGCGTGGAAGCCTACTGTGGCGGCGCTGAGCCATACGAGATGAGGACAGTCCAGTCCTTCTTGCTACGCCGTGAGCCGGTCACGCTTGAGAGCCAGACCATCGAGCTAAAGCCCATCGTGCGCTGTCCCACAGGCCTGCCGTAGCTCGAACCGCCCCCAAGACGGAAAGCTGCCGCGTTGCGTGGATTCAGAGCCGGGTGCTAGCTTTGAAAATATGCGTGTGTCTGTTTTTTGGCTTTGTCTGACCGGCGGAGCGTGTCTGACGTTTGGCTCACTCGATCTTCTGGCGCTGCCGCCGAAGGCAGGGGAGGGCGCGGGACTCGACAAGAATCCCGAGGAAGTCGGCGCTGTTTCGTGGGGACGGGACTTCGACGCTGCGCTCCTTGCCGCGCAGAAGAGCGGAAAGCCTCTGTTTGCACTGTTTCAGGAAGTGCCAGGATGCGCGGGCTGCAAGCAGTTCGGCAAAGAGGTGATGGCACATCCGCTGATCGTGGAAGCGGTCGAGAGCTTGTTTACACCGCTGCTCATTCACAACAACAAATCCGGCAAAGATGCAGAGATCCTTCGCCGCTACGAGGAGCCTGCATGGAACTATCAGGTCGTCCGGTTTCTCGACGGAAGTGGACACGACATCCTTCCACGCAAAGAGAAGGTCTGGACCACCGATCAAATCGCTCTGCGGATGATCGCAGCGCTGGAGAAATCCGGTCGCCCGGTGCCTTCCTATCTTCACCTGCTGACAAGCGAGAAAAGCGAAGGACTGCGGCGTGCGGCGTTCGCGATGGCATGTTTCTGGACCGGCGAAAAGGAGCTTGGGGCAGTGAACGGAGTCGTGCATACAGAGGCCGGATTTATCGACGGACACGAGGTCACGCTGGTCACCTATGATCCGACCGAAATCAGTGCCCAAGATCTGATCACAGCAGCCGAAAAAGTGCAGTGCGCGCAGGCGGTCTACCTTCCAAGAGGAGATGCGAACGCGCTGCAGCCGCGGCGACTCCCGATCCAGACGCTGGATGGTTATCGCAGGGCACCAGAATCCGATCAGAAGCGTCAGATCCAGGGCACCCCGCTCGCGGCGCTTTCACTGCGGGGAATTCAGGCGACCAAGGTCAATGCGTGGATTCGCACGGATCAGGCCAAGGCGCTGGCCCTCCTTTCCCCACGACAGCTTGCGGCGATCAAGATGTCGACGGGGCGATGACCGGGACGGGAACGGCGCGGATAGTCACCAAGTGCGGACGCAAAGCGAGCGGCAGCAGATCGCCCGCTTTCAGGCCCGCCAACGGTTAGGTTGGAAATTGCTTACAAGCGACTTCGTACTCATCCCACCAGCCTTTGAGCTTATCCAAATCCGTGATTCGAGGCTCATCACCGGCCCCGGCGAGCTGCAAATATTCATGTAGCAGAGGTCGGAAATAGGGATGAGCACATTTGTCGATAATCACTTGTGCTCGATGAATGGCTGAACGAATTTCCGTATTCAAAACGATCCCATGCTCGGTGACCACACATTTGATATCGTGTTCGGTGTGGTCGATATGTCTCACATAGGGCATTACGCAGCTGACCGTTCGTCCGTCTTTGAGCTTTCGCGTCGATGGTGTGTGAACCATGCTCATATACGCGTTTCGTAGGAAGTCGCCACTTCCCCCCAGTCCGTTCACAATTTTTGAGCCGTCTATGTGGGTTGAGTTTGCATGCCCGTAGATATCGACTTCGATCGGGGTATTGAGCGCTATCACGAACAGCCGCTGAATGATCTCAGGCGAGTTAGAGAGCCACATGGGTCTCAGAACAATCTTGTCTCGGCAGCGATCGAACAGCCTCCGAAATTGCGCATATCCGGCTTCCGAGAGCGACACCGCCGTGGCCGAAGCGACATCGAACTTCTCATCATCCTCGATGTACTTCAGCATCCCATCCTGAAAGACCTCCGTCCAAAATCGAATTCTTTTGAATGGAGAGTTGTAGAGTTCGCCCACCACTGCGTTTGCAATGTTGCCAACGCCGGACTGAATCGGTGGAATCTTTGGCCCCCAGCCCAAGCGTTTCTGGCAGGACTCTAGAAACTCAATCACATTCTGGGCAATACGAGTCTCAGCGGGACTTGCAGCCTTGAAATCAACTCCATAGTCTGGGCACTTTGATTCGATGACTGCAATCACTTTGGTTAGATCAATCGGAACGTGGAGTGCGCCAACTCGATCGCCGACATTTGTAACAGGAACAGGCCATCCGACTCTTGGATAGACTCGTGGTTGAGTCATATCGTGAAATCCAGTGTAGTCTGGTCCGTTCGTGTTGATTTCCAGAATGATCTTCTTCGCCTTTGTCAGCGCTTCACCCGAAAGACCAACTGAAGAGGTGAGAATGACGCCACCATCTGGTCGAATTCGTGATGCCTCGACCACTGCGACATCTATATCACCATAAAATCCGTACATGAGATTTCTGGCGAATTGCGAAAGATGGATATCGGTGAAGTCCATCTTCCCTTCCAGGATGAGCTTCCGCGAGGTCGCCGACGACATGTAGGGACCGCGCTTGCTGATGAAGGGAGCGATAGGACTTTCGACTTCTTCCGAGAGCGAAGCGCCAGAAAAAAGGGAGATCCGAGCGTGGGGGACGTTCTCGGCGAAGTACTTGCCCAGCGCCGGGAGAAACGTCTTTGGCTCACCCGATTTGGTAAAACCACTGATCGCGAGTGTGTCGCCGTCTTTGATCAGCCGAACGGCTTGGGCGACGTCCATGAACTTGCTGTGAAGGGCCGTACACTCAACTCTGTCTTGTAGGGTGCTCATTGGTTCAGAAAATTCCGTAAGCCCTTGAATCTAGCACAGGAGCTCGAGCTGCATACCTCCGGACCCACTCCTTTGGGGCTCCTATGTGGGTGGCTGTCGTTGGACGGAATATCTATCCTTTGGATGCCTAATTTTTCTATACTGTTCACATGCCTGAACTCTTCGACGTGATCAGAAAAGATGCGCTCGCTCGGTCCGTGGAAAACGCTCCTGAAGCGCGCGAAAAAATGATGGTACTCGACCGCCGTCGGTTCGCCGCTGGCACTTCGTTCGACCTGCTCGACCGAAAGCTCGTGCTGGACCAGTCGAGCCACGTGGTGTTCGTCGATCCGACGCCGATGATGAACTACTCGCACCCGTGCCACTACCTCGTTTACAACGCGGACAACGGCGCGCTCATCCGTCGGGTGGAAGCCAACTTCCCTCACTTCTTGCAGGCGGGGGAGGAGCACCAAGAGCGCTTCTACATGGGGCCTTCGTTTCGCCGCTTTGAGCGGATCCGTCGGCTGCGGGTTCCTCTCGAACCGGCCCGATTGAGCGCGTACCGAGAGCTCTCTCCCTTGCCGGTGGTCTTTGGCCGGGGTCGTCGCTTTGCGATCTTCTACTCGGGCGCATCCAACTGTCGGCACGTCAACGACATGGAGTTCCTGTATCGAACGCTGATCGACATCTACGGCTTCGATGCGGCCAACGTGATCGTGTGCAACCGCGATGGCAACCGCTCGTGGACATCAGCAGGGTCGTGGGAACCTGCGGTGACCGCCAACTACCCAGTCGATGGCACTCCTTTCCGGATGCCGGTGAATCACACGGGGAATCGGGCGGGCTTCCAAGCAGCGATCGCCGATGTTGCCTCGCGAATTGCTCCGGGCGACAGCCTCTTCATCCATACCAACAACCATGGCGGTTGGGATGACGGGCGCAAGGAAGCGTTTATGTCTGGATGGGGCGGCTCGTACTACGCGAGTGACTTCGCCGATGACTTGGCCAAGCTGCCGCGCTTTTCGACGCTGCTGGCGGTGATGGAACCTTGCCATTCGGGCGGTTTCAATGCGCCCATCATGAGCCACTCGCCAGCGACGCGAACGGTGGTGCAGGCCGCGGTTCCGTGGGACAAGAGCTCGGCGGGAGGCTGGCCGTTCGACCCATGGGCGGAGATGTGGATCTCGGCGATGGCCGGGGTGCGCGGCGATGCATCCGCGCTCGCAGTGTCGGCAGATGACAACCTGAATTCGCGGATCTCGGCGGCAGAGGCCTACGACTACGCACTTGGCATCGATGACCCGGTGATGAGCGAGTCGGCTGTGGGCGTGTCGCAGAACGTCTACCTGTCGGCATCGACGATAAAGCCGATCAAGGAGATCAAAGAGATCAAGGAGCACAAGGAGGTCAAGGAAGTCGAGCCCAAGCGCGTGCTCGAGCCGAAAGCGATCCGCGAGCCCAAGGCGCTGCTGGAACCGAAACGCGTGATGGAACCCAAGACACTCGACAAGCTGCACGACGGCATTGACGATCCGCGGGTCGAAGTGCGTCGTCCCGAGCTGGAAGATCGTCTCCGCCGGGTCGAAGAGTCACTGGAGCGCTTGGAGCCATTCATCGGCGGTACGCGGCGGCCCGACCTAAACCCACGGGGCGGAGGCTCCGGCGGGTGATCCTGGTACTGACGCCTGACGCGGAGGCGCCGCTCGCCGACGCAATCGCAAAGTCGGGCGATAGACGAGGAGTCGAGGTGCTGCGCTTTGCTCCGACGTCGATGCTCCGCGAAGTCACACTCGCGCTGGAGATCGAGGCAGCAGGCGCGCGGGTTCGCTTCGGTGTGGACGGTCGGTGGCTCGACGGAGAGTCGATCCACGGTGTGGTGAGTACCATCGACGGGTTCGAACCGGCGCTCTGGCCGTCGTACACGCCGCGTGACCAGACATATGCCGCCCAGGAAGCGCTGGCGACGTGGGTGGCCGCAATCACTGCGTTGCCGTGTGCGCTGCTCAACCCTCCGGCTGCGGACGCGCTCGGGGGCGCAATCTTCACGCCCGTGGAAGTATGCCTCCGTGCCGCCGAGGCGGGCCTTGGCGCTCCGCTGGTCGCCTACCTGGAATCGGCCCAAGCACTGCTGGACGAACGCGCTGACGAGGTGCGCGCGAGCGTGTGCGCGCTCGGTGAGCTTGCCCTAGAGGAAGTGCCGCTTCGGCGGGATTGGCTGTCCAGGGTTGGCGATGGGCCCATTCGGATTCGCGGGGCAGGGAGAGATCCGGTGCGGGCCGTGGTGGTGGGGGAACATGTACTGACGGTGGGACACGCGGATCTGCCGGACGCGGTGAAGGAGAGACTCCGCTTGCTCCACCGCCGACTAGGACGAACGATGGGAGAGGTCTGGCTAGGCCGAGACGGGGATGGACGCTGGCTGGTCGAGGAGGCGCTTCGCTGGCCTGGCGCAGCCACGATCGCAGCACTCGGGCAGAACCTGGGCGAAGCGGTGCTCGATGCGTGCGCGGAGGGGCGCAGGTGGTGATCCTCGTCTGTGGGGTTCCGACGGAAGGGCCGGTGGCACGAACAATCTCCGCGCTCGAGCGACGCGGGGCCGACTTCGTGACAATCGACCCAGACTCGCTTGGTGAACAGGTGCAGGTGCGCTGGAGCTGGCGCGATGGACAGCTCGACGGAACGATCGCGGTAGGAACTCGGCTCATCAAACTGTCGGAGATCGGTGGCGTGTACCTGCGCTATCTCGGAGATCCTGCGTCTGTGGGAGAGGATCCTCGTTCGCGGCGGGCGCGGGGCACAGCGGTCGCACTGGCGGAGCTCTTTGACGTACTGCCTGCGCGGGTCGTAAATCGGCGGCGACCGATGACCTCAAACAACTCGAAGCCGTATCAATCGCTCCTCATCAAGCGGGCGGGCTTCGCTGTGCCTCCGACGCTGGTGACCAGTGATCCTGCGGCGGTTCACGCCTTTGCACAGCGGCACGGAAAGCTCATCTACAAGTCGGCAAGCTCGGTGCGATCGATTGTCGCGCCCCTGGAGAGCGCAGATCTCGGACGACTTGGTGCGATCCGCGAGCTGGCGACGCAGTTTCAGTCGACAATCCGAGGCCATGAAGTGCGCGTGCATGTCGTCGACCGCGCCACGTTCGGGGTGCGGATTCATACCGATTGCACCGACTACCGCTATGCCACCGCGCAAGGGGGGAGCACGTCGCTTGCGCACGTCGAAGTTCCCCAGCCGCTCGCAGAACGCTGTGTCGCTTTGGCGCGCGCGCTGGATATGGCGTTCGTTGGCATCGACCTGATGGTCAGCGACCGCGAGGTGTTTTGCTTGGAGGTGAATCCGTGCCCCGGATTTTCACACTATGAGGACGCGACGGGTGTACCGATTGCAGATGCCCTGGCCGCGTACCTCGATGGTGAAGCGGTGGTAGACCCGTAGGGAGTCCTTTCGTTCGCCATTCTGAAGCTGTACTAGAACGCGCAGCTTGCCGGATCGCCTTCCACCACCCGGCCATTTTCCTGGTAGAAGGTGCGACCAAACGTTGCATCCCAGCACTCGGACATGCTCAGGATTCCGCCTTCGACCGCCACGTCGGCGCGACCGCGTCCGCTCGGAAGCCATCGTGAGTTGATGGCCAACGTCTCCAGCTTGCCGTCGGCGTTGACATCCTGAAGAGAGGCGAACTGGAAGCTCCCCGACCCGTCGCGGTTCTCTTTGTACTGATACCCTGCGTCGTTGGTTCCGCCCTTCTGGAACTGGATGGCAACGATCCGCGAGCTCCCCGTGTTGTCGTAGTGCACATAGTAGCTGTGATCGGACTTGTTGGTCGGATCGAGCCGCTTCGCCAGATCATTGTCCACATAGAAGCTCCCTGATGCGTGGGAAGCATCGACGATGTGGTTCTCTCCCTGAATCACCAGTTGGAACGCGCTGTCAGGAGCGCCCTTGAGCTTGCCCGAAAATCCGTACCCAAAGTCGTTGGGAGTTGCCCGCTCCACATCAAACTTGTAGTTGGCGCTGGCAAGCGCATCGTTGGTCGGGCCCCACACCGCGTGCGTCGCGCTCCGCTGGCTGGGCGGCTGCCTGAGGATGTGCTCGAGGTTGGCAAGGAATCCTGCCACCCCGTTGTTGATGTCTGAGGTGGTGTTCACCGTCACCGTGTAAAACTTCGCGCGCTCGCCGAGGAGTGCCTGGTGGAGCGACGACGTTCCCACGCTGGAAGGATCGCCCGGGACCTTCAAGGCAAGCACAGAGCGGTCGGGCACCGCCTGCTCGAACCCATCGCTTCCCGCCCCGCAACCCACGAGCCACAAGCAGAAAAGCCATCTTGATCGCATCGTGAACCTCCTTGAGCTGATAGTCGGCGCAATGGCGCCCTGTGACAAGGGGTGGAGCGGACTTCTATGGGCGGCGTTCTTGTCAGCGTCAAGGCCGACAGTTCCCGCACCAACCCATCGAGTTTTCGGGGGACAGTTACGGTGGAGTTACGCCGCGAGCGGTGTTGACCTGCTGCCGCGCGGTGACGCTGTTTTTGGCCTGGTTTGTCGAGACAACGTCGAAGCCTTGGTTGTAGTACGCCTTGATCTGTGACGGCAAAATCAGTCCATTTTTGTCATAGATGAACGCGCGCAGACCTGCTGGATGAAGGCGCGTGCTGATCAGCGAACCGATGGCAACACCCGGGTCGATTTCGATCATGAACGCGCGTGGATTCTTGATCTTGTCGATGATCTCGTCGACCTCCGCGAGGTTGCTACCGACGTTGACAAGGTAGTAGACACGATCGGATCCGGTGAGCTTGGGAATCAGATCTCGCAGCTCGCTGGTGCTGATCTCTAGGTACGCGTAGTCCGCAGCCCGAAGCGCCAGAACCTCTTGGATTGTGCGTGCGTAATCTGCAGAGCGCTTCACGGTCAGCTCGACAGTCATCTTGTCGCGCAGATACAGGAGCACCTCATCGAGTCGCTGAAAGGTCTCTGTACCCGATGGGAGCCGGTGACACTTGGTCACGTCGGCTGCGGTCATTTCCTCGATCTTCTTGCCTGCGCAGTCGAGCGACTCGTAGATCATGATCGGGCTTGAGTGCGAGAGGACAGGGACGTTGTCTTTGGTCACCCGCACATCGATCTTCACGCCATCGATGCCTTGCGCGTAGGCAGCAGCCAGCGCGGCGTTGGAGTCATAGGGGGCTCCGAGCGCGCTCCAGGCTCCACCATGCGCAACGGCCATGACCCGCTTGCAGCTTGCGTCCGTCCAGCAAGTCGTGAGCGAGCTTCGATATGAAGTGAGCGTCTGACTGCCAAGCGAATCCCTCTCGCCACGGGCTCCCTGTAGCGCCGATGGGAGGACTCCGGGCCGAGCTGTTTCCTCATCGACTTGGCTTGATTCCGGGTTTCCTCCGCAACCCATGGCTGCCAGCAGCGCCGAAAAGGCAAGTGTCGGAACGACTCTCGGAAGTTTTCGCATGGGTTCTTTCCTTGTTGGTGTTCTGAGGCCTGCAGCATATGCCAAAAGCGTGGACCAGAAACCAAGGACCCAATGCGGTCTGCACGAACCGTGCTCCGTGATTCCGATGCGTCGCGGCGCTTACTCCAAGTACACACGGATGTTTCGTAGCGAGTACACGGGGACAAACGGAAACAAGACTGGGACTCGTTTCACATACTGCTGGTAGTCGTCGCGGTTGCCATACCGTTCATCCTGTTTGGCTTCGAGCCGCTTGGTGGATCCCATCATGATGAGGGTGATGCAAGCAAAGCCAGTGAGTGCCATCGCCCAGTGCCACCACGTCTGATAGGCAGTGATTCCGGCGATCAGATTTCCCAGCCAGAACAGCACTTCTCCCAGGTAGTTCGGACAGCGCACCAGACGGTACAGTCCGACGTCACAGAATCGCTGTGGATTTGCGCGCTTGTAGCTGTTCTTCTGCGCATCGGCGATCGATTCTGCAAGGAGTCCGATGCTCATCACGGCCACGCCAGCCAAGATCAGCGGCGTGCGGAGTGTTCGTCCGGCCTGCAGCGCCTGCGCGTTGAATGCGCCCGGTGAAAACATCAGTACGTACAGTGCGGATACACTCATCCAGATCATGGGACGGACGCGCAGGGGGACCTTGTCGGCGCGCTTGTGTACTTCGGCTAGCTCGCGCGCAAACTGCGGAGAAAACTCGCGCCGCAACAGATAGTTTCCGAGCCGCAGTCCATAGAGCAAAAGCAGCGCCAGTTGTGCGCACACTGGCCCACTGAGGCCATCCCGGTACAGCCATCCCGCCGACACCGCCATCGCCGCGATCGAAAAGGCATAGCCCGTCGAGATGAAGTACACCACTCGATAGAAGCCTGGCGATGAAATGAAGAGCGCCAACGCAAGCGACAGCGCCGCAAATTCCCAAACACCCGTCATCAGCATGAATCAGGATTTTCGCAAATTGCAAAACGCCGACAAGGGGTTTGGACAGCGCTTTGTTCATCTCGGTTTGTCGCGTCGATGAACGCCGGTCTGTCGTTGCTTGGAATCGAGCACCGCGCCGCGGCTGTCAACGCGTAAGCACCATCGGGACTCCCTCTTCGGGTCCGACGACAAAGGTACGGGGTACGCTTTTTAGCTCGCGGTTGTGGACAAGCCGCAGTGATACAAGTGGCAGCAGCGTCGCCAAGACCAGCTTCATTTCATACAGCGCGAACGCGGCGCCGATGCAGCGCCGATGGCCGCCTCCGAATGGCATGAACTCAAACGGGGTGTAGTTGCGCGTGAGGAATCGCTCAGGTTGGAAGGACTCCGGCTCTGGATAGAGGGCGGGATTCCGATGCAGCATATAGATGTCGATCCCAACCGATGCGCCCGCTGGCAACGTGTATTCCCGCAGCGTGAACGGCTGGGTCAGCAGCCGCGTAAGGCCAAGCGTCACCGGATGCATCCGCAGCGTCTCGTGACACACTGCTTCCAGATACGGCAGCTTCGCAATCGACTCTGGAGTCGGCCTCGGACCGAGCGTCTCAAGCTCTTGCAGGACGCGCTTGCGTACATCCTCCCGCTGATACAAACGATACAGTGCCCACGACAGCGCGATGGCGCTGGTTTCATGGCCGGCGAAGAGCAGGGTCAGCAGCTGATCTCTGATCTCATCATCCGACATCGGACTTCCGTCGTCATAGCGGGCTGCCACAAGCAAGCTCAGGATGTCCTCCCGGCCTTCCGGACTGCGCCGTAGACGGGCAAGCTCGGCATTGAGCACTTCGTCGATGCGGCGGCGGCAGCGCTGCAGCTTGGCCCACGGTCCGATTCCGAAGAAGTTGTGCCGCAGAAACGAAAAGGCGGCGATGAGCGGACTGAACGCCTGAATGTAGTCTCGGGTCAATCGACCAAAGTCGGCAATCTGGGCAACGTCCGTAAGTCCGAACACGGTGCGAATGATCACTTCCAGCGAGATCTCAGCCATCTTTTTCTCAGCGGAGAACGGCTTTCCTTTCTCCCAGCCCGCAGCATGGCGCGCCGCAATCTCGCGCATCGTTTCGCCGTATGCACGCATCCGGGCACCGTGAAATGGCGGCATCAGCAGCTTGCGCGCCTTGGTGTGCGTTGGCCCCGTCTGAACCAAGATCGAATTCGCTCCCATAAACGGCTCAATGAGCTGCTTGGCAAAGACATCGAAGATTGCCGGATCGGCGGAAAAAATGGCCTGGATGTCTTGCGGATCCGTGGTCTGGATGACTGGACCAAGCGGCGAAGGGAATGTGAACAGCTCGCCAAACTGCTCCGCAAGCCGGTACTTTAGCCCGATTGGATCGCGGAGTGATGCAATCAAGAGCCCCAGACCAAGCCTCGGTCCGTGAGGCAGTTTGCCAATGCTTGTGCTCATTTTCACACGTTCCATTATGCGACCGGGGCGACCGGGGGCAGAAAGAAACCGTGCACGGCCTCAGGGCAGGGCACTCAAGCCAGACCTCAATCGGCGAGCCCACCCGACAGAGAAGCTGGTCGCATTGGCACTACCGCGGGATCCCAGCCATCATCTGCTCGAGCACTTCCTGAAACGTGTCGAGTGCGAATGGTTTCGCAAGAAACCGCGACTGACCGGGGACATCCTCTGGCACGACTTCCTCGCTGTAACCCGAAATGAACAGGACCTTGAGGTTCGACCAAGTTGTGCGCAGTTTGTCGGCCAGCACCATACCGTTCATGTGCGGCATGACGACGTCGGTGACCAGGAGGTCCGGGGCTTGTTCCGCCTTCTCGACCCATTGCAGCGCATCCAGTCCGTTCGCGAAGGCCAGAACGGAATAGCCCATGCTTCGCATTTTCTGGCCGACTACTTCCCGAACCAGGGGTTCGTCATCGACGAGGAGGATCGTCCCACCGCGCTCCTTTGTTGCCTGGGGTTCAGCGCGCCGCGTGACGGGAAGGGGGGCAGACGACCGTGGGAAGTAGAGCCGAAACGTCGTGCCCTGTAAAACGGCAGAGGTCACGGTGGCGACCCCGCCGCACTGTTTGAGGATTCCGTGGACCGAGGCCAGACCAAGGCCGCTACCCTCGGGCTTTGTGGTGAAAAATGGCTCAAAGGCGCGGCGCAGCGTCTCGGGCGGCATTCCTTCCCCGTTGTCCGAGACGCACAGAACTGCGTAGTCACCCGGTGTCAGCTCAAACAGCTCCGCCGGGCGCTCCTCCCCCACAAGCGCAGACTCGGTCTGGATGCGGAGCACGCCTCCTTGCCCCATCGCATCGCGCGCGTTGATGCCCAGGTTCATCAGGATCTGATCGATCTGTGATGGATCCGCGTTGATGACCAGCGGCCCGTCGGCGAGTGTCACCTCGATATCAATCTTCACACTGCTGAAGCTGAGCGCTCGATCGAGCATGACGCGTGCGGCCATGACCGCCGGATTGAGGTCAAACGGACGCGGCGCGGCGGGTTGTCTGCGCCCAAAGGCCAGGAGCTTTCGGGTGAGTGTGATCGCACGCGTCGCGGCGTCGCTTGCCTCCGAGAGCTGAACGTACCCCTTTTCCTTCGGAGAAAGCGACATCTGAACGAGCGAAATGCTGCCGAGGATTCCTTGCAAGATGTTGTTGAAGTCGTGAGCGATTCCGCCCGCGAGCCGTCCGATGGCCTCCAGCTTGGATGCTTGTTGGAGCTGCTGTTCGAGCCGGGCCTTGGTGAACTCGGCCTGCTTGCGTTCCGTGATGTCCTGAACGGTCACCACGCGGTACAGGACGGCATGGCGTTCGTCCATTACCGCAGTGACGTCGATGAAAACCGGGAAGGAGCTTCCGTCCTTGCGCAGGTGGATCGACTCGAAGGTCGCGTGACCGGACTCGTTCGCCCGACGAATGTGCTCTTTCATTCGAACGCGTTCGGACGGAGCGAAAACGTCTGCGATCCGCATTCCGCGCAGCTCGTCGATTCGATAGCCGTGCATGACCGCGAACGCTTCGTTCATCAGGTCTAGCTTTTCCCCATCGGCGCTGCTGGTGACGACTCCGACCTGCACATGCTCGAAGACGTGTACCCACTTTTGCAGGGTGGCCTCCGCTCTCTTGCGGGGGCTGATGTCCTCGATGATGCCGAGCAGCGAACCCGGGCCCTCGTCGCTCGGCCCCAAGCGGGACCGTGAACCGGTGATGCTCACCCATACGGGCGAGCCGTCCGGGCGGACAATGCGCTTCTCCACCACATAGCTACGGATCTCGGAGCGAGCGAGCTGCGTCCTCTCTTTCACCCCCAAGTGGCGGTCATCCGGGTGGACGAGGTCATGAAAGGTCAGGGTCAACAGCTCTGCCTCGGTTCGCCCTACGATCTCGCAGAACTTGGCATTGACGGCGAGGTAGCGACCGGTGTCCGCCTCCACCTCCACGACGCCGACAGCGACCTGCTCAAAGATGGCGCGGTAACGTAGCTCGCTTGCTCTCGCTGCCGCCTCGGCTTTCTTTGCGTGGGAGATGTCGGCAAATGTGAGTACGACCCCATCGATGCGGTGGTCCGACGTTCGGTAGGGACGCACGTGTCGGATGAACCACTTTCCTTCGTGGCTCTGCACCTCGCGGCTCGCCGCGGTGAGGGTCTGAAGCACGACTCGCGCGTCGTCGAGCAGACCCGCATCGGTGAACTTCCACGCCATGTCCGCCAGCGGCCGCCCTACGTCTCCAGGGATAAGGTTTAGCAGCTCTTTGGCGGCGTCGGTGTAGCGCCTGATCCGGAAATCGGGCGACAGAAAGACCGTCGCGAAGTTGGTGCTCGTCAGAAGGTTGTCGAGGTCGTCCGTCGCGTCTTCGAGTGCACTCACCTTCTCCTGCAGCTGGCTGTTCAGGGTCGAGAGCTCCTCATTCATCGACTGAAGCTCTTCCCGCGACGTCTCTAGCTCTTCATTGGAAGACTGGAGCTCCTCATTCATCGACAGGATCTCTTCATTCGATGCCTTGAGATCCTCGTTCGATGCCTCCATCTGTTCGACACTGGCTTGGAGTTCTGCGCGTGCGCGCGCCAGTTCTTGCTCCAAGGTGCCGACAACCGAGCCCTCACCAACGTCATCGATGGGCGCTGCTGCAGAAACAGAAGAAGACCCAGCCTCGTACTCGAAAGTCACGAGGAACAGCGGGGTCGCACTCGAAGCTTCAGCAACGGGAAGGACGGTCATCCGAACCGTGCGGGACTCTTCCTTGTGTGACAGTCGAGCACCTGAGATCACGACTTCTCGGTGTTCAGTGGCGACCTTGTGCAGACCGGCTCGAAGCCGAGGACGCAGCCCCGAATCCACCAGATCGACGATGTTGCTCGTAGGAATTCCCTCGGGCATGGAGAGAAAATCGCGGGTCACTCCGCTGAAAAAGATGGCCTCGTGCTGCGCATTTAGGAGCACGGCGGACGGCGCGAACCGCTCGAGAAGCAAGCTCCGAGCCAAGTCCGCTCGCTTCGCCGCGATTGGGATGGAGGGCTGTAGGGGCGTATAGGCAAGACGGCTCGCGAACCCGGCGCTGCGCGGCAGAGCGGAGAGCGAACGGTCCGTGGCGCCAACGTGACGAAAGATCCGCCAGCGCTTCGAGATGGGCTCGAAGTCCGTTCGCACGCCGATGCTCTCCGAGCTTCCCAGAACCAGAATCCCGCCGTCCTCGAGCGCGAAGTGGAACAGCGACAAGATGCGCTTCTGCAGTTCCGCTTGCACGTAGATAAGGACGTTCCGGCAACTGACGAGATCGAGCCTGGTGAACGGCGGATCGCTGATCAGGTTCTGCGGTGCGAAAACCACCAGTTCTCGGAGCCGCCGGGTTACCTGGTAGGCGCCACCAACGTGACCAAAGAAGCGAGCCAGGCGCTCGGCCGAGACGTGCTCGGCGATCCCTTCGCCGTACACCCCTCGTCGCGCCACCTCGAGCGCATCGACGTCGATGTCCGTGGCGTACAATTGAACATTGCAATTGCGCCCGCGACGGTCGCACTCCTCGATCAGGAGGATTGCGAGCGAGTACGCCTCTTCACCGGTGGCGCAGCCCGGCACCCAGACCCTGACCGGGCGACCCGGGGCGGCGCGGTCGAGCAGCGGACCCACGACGACCTCCGCGAGCGTTTCCCAGCTCTCAGGCTCGCGGAAGAACGTGGTGACGCTGATTAGAAGGTCGCGGTCGAGGGCATCGATCTCATCGGGCTCGCGCTGGATGTGCTCAACGTAGTCAGCCAGCGTCGAGCTGTGATTCAGCGTCATCCTTCGCTCGAGTCGTCGAACCAGGGTATTGCGCTTGTAGCCCCTGAAGTCGTGACCGGTCTTGGCGTGGACGAGGGCCAAGATCTGCTGGACTCGCTCTTCGGCGCCAGCGCCAAGCGGCTCGGAGATCCGCTCGATGCGTCCCGTTTCGCGGTGGTAAGCCAGCAGCGCCTGCGGGATTCTGTCGGCAGGCAAGACATAGTCGACGAGACCGGTGTGGATGGCACTCCGGGGCATGCCATCGTATTGCGCACCTTCGGGATCCTGCACGACGGCGAGGCCGTTACGCGCCTTGATCTCGCGCAGGCCCAACGTACCGTCTGAGCCCGTGCCGCTCAGGACGACTCCAATCGCACGCTCCTGCTGATCTTCAGCGAGGGAGACAAAGAAGACATCGATGGGCATGCGCACGTTGCGCCGCTCGAACGGTTGACCAAGGCGCAAGATGCCATTGCGAATCGTGAGGGACGTGGCCGGCGGGATGACGTGGATGCGATTGGGCTCCACCGGCATGTCGTTTTCAATCTGGACCACCTTGAGCGAGGTGTACCGCGCGAGCAGCTCAACCATGAGACTCTCGTGCGTGGGGTCCAGGTGCTGGATGAGAACAAACGCCATACCGCTGTCGGTGGGCATCGCGCCAAAGAGAGTCTTGAGCGCCTCGAGCCCTCCCGCGGAAGAGCCGACACCGACGATAGGGAAGCTGTCGGGTCTGCCGCGCTCTTCCTGCTCAGAGCCGCCACTCGAATTGCCCGGACTGCTACCCACTTTGTGGCTCATCATCCCACTCGTTCTGCTCAAAAGAGCTTGCTAGAGAAACCTGATCCGCACGTTTTTTTTTGCACTCATCGAAACAGCCCAATGACTCAATCAGTAAAATACGCAATGAAAATACCGATCTAGGCTGCATGGACTACCTGCTACTCTAATAAGAACCTCATAACTTACATTTGTACGTGGCCGCGCGTGGTCGTTTCAAGCCAAATCGGTCCGCATGTAAGTCGATCGGCTATCGCGGACATGGCCGACGGGCGGCGTGCCGAAGCCTTCTTCTCTTGATCTGGTCCAGGCAACATCGATGAAGAAGGCGTGGTCGAGCGCAAAGCTCATGCAGATTGAGGCCGTAACCCCTTGATTCGATATAGGGTTTCGGTCGTTTTGTGGAAATCGGTTGAGTCGCGCGATGGGTTCTTAGGACTGGCTGCGCTGCACGTCGAGCCACGCTTTGGCTTCTTCTTCGGTGGCGAATATGGCGAATGGTCGAGGTTTGGCCCGAAACACATTGAGCGCGCGAAACACCAAGTTCATCGCCATCGCAAACAGCGGGTTGTTTGACCCAACCATGGCGACGGCCCTTGAGCCATGCGCGCTCTCCCAGTCCGCGATCAAGCGCCGCTGCTCAGCGGTAGGTGGCGGCTGGTCTTTGCCGACGATGACGAGGACATAGATGCTCTTGCGAAGGGTCAGCACCTCCTGCAGCACCCGGAAGTTCGCCGCCAGCTCGTGAGTGAGAGGCGGGCGCTGCACGTGGACGCGGACAAAGTCGTGGTTGATGGCCAGGTGGAATGGGCCGATCTCCACGGTGCCATTGTGCTGCACGGCCTGCAGCTGCTCTGGCGTGAGACTGACATCGCCTATGCTGGATCCTGCGGTGACCATGAAGTCAGAGATCATTGTCTCATGACTTCATTCTGGGTGAGCATGCAGTTTTGTTCGACGGAGGGTGGGAGAATCCTTGCAGTCGCCACAGAACCGAACGGCCGTTTCGTTGTGAAGTCGGTCAAACCCAGTCACCGGAGGAGCCGAACCATCCTCGGGACCGCTTCCGGGCCCGTCGGCTTGCAGTGGTTCTTCTTCGGACTCCAGTGCGTGCAGTTCAGCGTGGACGCAAATGCACTTGAATATCCAGATCGGGCCGCACCGTTACCGCAAAGGTGGGTTTGGGGTTTTGGCCAGGAATCATTTCTAGGGTGTAGCGCTGCGCTATCAATGCCAAAAGCAAATGAGACTCCATGAGCGCAAAGTGCTGACCAATGCACAAATGCGGGCCGATTAGAAATGGCATATAGGCATGCTTGGAAATCTGGGATCGGGTTTCCGGGGCAAAACGCGCAGGCCGAAATTCCGTAGGCTGTTCCCAGAATTTCGGGTGCAAATGCAAGTGGCGTATCATGGAGAATACGGTGGCGCCTTTCGGAATGGCAAAGGGGCCAATTGTCGCTGGTTTGGTTGCGATCCGGAATGTAAGCGCAAACGGCGGATATAGGCGCAGCGTTTCCTCTAATACCATTAGTGTATAGGGCAAATTGGGCAAATCGGCCAATGTGGGCAACCGCCCTTGGAGCACCGAATCTACTTCTTGTTGCAATGCCTGCCGCACCGCCGGATATTTGTTTAGTACATAGCCCACCCAAACCAGGGATGTGGCAGTCGTTTCGTGGCCGGCGGCGTACATCGTCATAATCTCATTGCGCACCAGCTCGTCACTCAGGGTCTCCCCGGTGTCTTCATCGCGGGCGCTGATCAACATCCCCAGGAGATCATTTTGGGCGGCAGGTTGCGCCCGACGCTCACGAATCACGCGATACAGAAATTCATCCAGGGCGGCTCGGGCTCGCTGGAGAGGACGATTGGCGGGCAGCGGCCAGTGCGGGGGCGGCAAAAACGGATTTTTGAGGCGTGCCCCAAGGTATTGCAACCCCAAATCTATGCTCGTCCCCACTTTGTCGATTTCTGACAGAATGTCCACGCCGAACATGGTGCGGTTGATAATGTCCAGCGTGACAAGCCGCATCTCTTCCCCTAACGAGATTGGGGTGTCAATCGGATGCTTGGCCCAGCGCTCTAACATACGTACCCCCGCCGCTACCATCGCATCAGCAAAACCCGCAAGTCGTTGCCGATGAAACACCGGCTGGAGGGTCCGGCGCTTCACCAACCAGGGAGCGCCATCGGTGGTTAGCACGCTCTCCCCCACAAAATAGGTGAGTGGAGAGGCTTCTAGCGGCTCGCGCTGGAAGATGTTCTTGTCTTCAACAAACATGCGCTGCACCCATTCTGGGCGCGACACCGCATAAAAGGTGCGGGGGCCAATTGAAAAAGAAAAGCAATCGCCCAATTGTCGCCAGCCGGTTTCCAGCAAACCCAGCGGGTCACGGGTGAAGGAAAAGAATTGGCCGATGACGGGCAGGCCTTTGAGCTTGGGCGGGACTTCATGAGAAGTGGTGTGCATATGAACAATTTGGGTGGAACCTGCACGCATGTAAACAACAATGTGGCGCTTCAGATCCGGTGGATCATTATGGCAGTCTGAAAATTGAAATGCGGATTCCGGTGAAAGTGACCGGGGATTCCGGTCCAAAGTCACCGGGGGTTTCGGGGCTCACGGTCCGGTGGGCTGCTCGGGTCAGAGCGAAGCGACTCCCGTCGTTTGGACGGCCCCCTTATCACAAGTTCGTAGCTTCGATGATCGAGCCTATCGAGGTCCTACTCACCGAGCGCAGCACTCACAAACGGCTTCCCGGTTTCCATTAGCCAACACATCAGCACCGGCAGATGCTGCTCGATGTACTGTCCCGTAGCGGTAGGCGGAATCTGAACCGTCCTTCCGTCTGGGTCAGTGAACCAGGCCTGGGCGCTTCAGAAATCGTTCGATGGCATCGACGACAAGATCAGGGTTTTCGGCCGGGGCGGCATGGCCAGAGTCCTTGAGCACTTCCAGGTGCGCGTTCTTGATCAGCGTGGCGTAGGCTTCTTTGATGTGTATCGGCGTGTAGTCGCGATCGGACGCCAAGACCAGGACAGGGCAGGCAATCTCTGACAGTCGATCGCGGACCGTCCAGCCGATGAGCCCCCGCGTTGCGCGCAAGTAGACGTCTTTGTCGTTCTGGGCCAGACGCTCCTCGATCTGGCGACGCAGCTTGGCTTGCTCGGGCTTGGGAAACAGCTTGCCTGCGATGATCCGGGCCAGCCCAGCCGGTCCGAACAACCGCAACAGCAGGATCCGCATTGCCAGCGCGAATCGGAAGGAGAGGGTTCTTGGGACCATGTCGGGTCCACTGTTGATGACCACCATGCTGCGCACCAGATCGGGCCGACGGACGACGAGCTCGAAAGCCAGCATGCCGCCCATCGAGACACCAACCACGTGAACGGCAGAGATGCCGAGGCGATCACAGAAGGCGGCGATGTCTTGCGCAAACAGTGGTATGCCGTAGGGGCCGGTCGGTTTGTCGCTGCGCCCGTGGCCGCGGATGTCTGGAACGATGACGCGATGGTGGGCAGCGAGGCGCGGCACGACGTACTCCCAGTCTTGGCCCGAGGAACCAAGGCCGTGCAGCAGCAGCAGGGGCGGGCCTTTGCCGTGCTCCTCGTAGTACAGAGACACATCTTCAAGCTGGATCATGGGCATGTCTCTTCTCCATCTCGATGAGCGATATTTTGGATGAACGATCGTTCATTTGTCTGGACTAGACTGTATGAATTGATAGTAACATCGCTGTGAACGAGCGTTCAGCTGGAAATCATGCGGACTCCCTTCGATTCACGTCTTCAGCGTCAGCGTGCGAGGCTTCCAGCCAGTGCCATGCTGCCTCGTGCTGTGGTGCCAACTGGTACGCCGGGGCGGATTCTGGTGACGGCGCTGCGGCTGTTTGCGCGGAGTGGATTCCACGGTACTTCGGTGCGGGAACTGGCCAAGCAGTGCAAGCTGCAGCCGGGTGCTCTCTACGTGCACTTTCCATCCAAAGAGCACATCCTCGCTGAGCTAGCCCGATTGGGTCATGAGGCACAGCTGGCCGCGCTTCGGACAGAGCTACTGCAGGCCGGATCTGATCCTGGCGCACAACTGCAAGCTGTCGTGCGAGCCAACGCCACCTTGCACGCGACGTACCCGCAGCTCGCTGTCGTTGTGAACGAGGAGCTGTACGCACTGGCCGGTGCGCTTGCAGGTCCAGCGCTGGCTCTGCGCCAGCAGTCTTCCGCGCTGCTCATCGACATCCTGAACCGCGGAGTGGAATCTGGGCACTTCTCTGTAAGCAATCTGCTGGTTACCGCAGCAGCGATAGGGGCCATGTCGCTGCGCATCCCGTACTGGTACGAGCCAATGAGCGGACTTGATGTCGCTGCGCTTGCCGAAACGCAGGCCGAGCTGGCGCTGCGCATGGTCGGTTGCATTCACACCGCAAGGAGGACGTAGATGTCTGTTCGTCGCATCGCATGGACCCTGTGGGCTGCCTTGCTGCTGCTTGGCTCTTTCGCTGGCTGCGGGATGCCAGCGCCGGAGTCTGACTCCGAAGCGGAGAGAGTGGCCACGAGCTTGACCTCGCGCTGTCATGCCACATCAACAAGTGTGATCTGTTCAAAGCGCGAGCTGTCGCTCACGGCGCTTCTGGTTCCACGCACCGTGACCTATGAGCTGCCGCTTGGAACACCACCTGCGGGTGGCTGGCCGGTGGTGTTGTTCTTTCAGGGGTCCTTTGTTTCAGGCTCTCAGATGTTCGCAGCGGATCGCAGCGATCTGTTTGGGAAGTACCAAGCGACGCTGACGATCCAGGCGCTTCTCGACGCTGGATATGCGGTGCTGGCCCCGGATGCGCTCTTGGGCGGGACGACGTTCTGGCAGACCAATGTACCGCCCTTTTCCCTGCTGTGGACGACCAGCTCGGATCACGCATTCTTGATCTCTATCTTGCAGGCCATTCGCGGCGGGGCGTTCGGTGCGCTTGACCCGGATCGGCTGTACGCAACGGGAATCTCGAGCGGCGGATTTATGGCCAGCCGGATGGCAGTCAGCTATCGCGGTCGATTCCGCGCGCTGGCCGTGCACTCTGCGTCCTATGCCACCTGCAGCGCGCTGTGCATCGTACCCTCACTGCCGTCAGACCATCCGCCGACTTTGTTCCTGCACGGACTCCTCGATCCGCTGGTTCCGGTTGCCACCATGGAACAGTACCGAACGGCCCTAATCCGCAACGGAAAAGAGGCCAAGGCGGTGATCAACCCGACTGCCTCCCATGAGTGGCTTCCTGAGGGTCCCAAAGCGGTAGCAGAGTGGTTCAATGCGCATCCGTGACGCGGTCTTGGGATAGGCTCACGCACTCCCAAGACTTGCGCCGCTTGCGCAAAGATGGATTCCTGTAGGAATGCGTGAGGTGGGGATTTTCCTACGCTTTTTTGAGCGCATCCCGGACTTCATCATCTGTCATCGCCAGTCCTTTTGCGAAGATGTACGACTTGGCCTGTGCATCGGAGAAAGCGGCTCCCTTGCCAGCTTTTCCGAGCCCGATGTAGCGCTCACCGTCCTGGTTCTCTGCCATCGTATAGACCTTTTTCCACATCGCCTTGTAGCCTTCCGCATCGTCAGCGATCTCTTTGTAGAGCTTGTCGATGTCTGCAGGCTTGAGGTTTAAGCGCTTATCGACCGGAGTCCCCCACTCGGTCAGGAACTTCTCTGCCAGATTGCGGACCACGGCGCCCACCTGCGGATACTTTTGGCCGCCATCGCCACCGTCGGCTGCACCGTTGCCCGGAAGCGTCGCATGCTTGCCAGCGAAAGGCAGGATCAGCGCGGCGGTTCCGCTGGAAAGATCGGGCACGATGGGCGCAAATCCTTTGGATCGTTCGTCACGGGCGTAGACGCCAACGAACTGCTCAACGTTTCCAGGAACGAAGCAGCGGTGTACCTGGAAGTTGCCCGATCCTGGAACCGGATCGACAGCGAAGATGTTGACCTTGATGCCCTTGGTTACTGGGTCCTTGGCCATCGCGTTGGCCAGCATGATGCAGCTGACTCCGCCACGGCTCCAGCCGACGATGTTGACCTTCTTGGGAACCTTGCCCTTGCGCATGATCAAGATCTTTTGCCGCTGAAGCGCTTGGGGCGTGATCTTGCGCTGCGGATACTTCCACACACGCCAATACCAGCTTCCGATGTTCTTGGGATCTTCGACATCGATGCCGGCCGCTTGGAGCTTCCCGATCTCTTTGTCGGTCAGTTCAGGACGCTCCCACTCGGGCTCGCCCTTGATCATGGCCATTGCATGGGCGACGTTTTCTTCCCAACCAGCACCGAACCCAGTGCCGCGGGCCCAGCTGTAGTTGCCAGGGAGCACCCACTTCTCATCTTCCTGGAGATTGCCGCTGCCAGGACCATCGCAGATGATCCAGTCGACAAACTCGGAGCCCTTGTGGTGTCTCGCAAGGGTCGAGACGAGCTCTCCTTTGGGGTAGTTCTTGTTCGCAAAGTCAAAGCTGTTGGAGCCGGTTCCACAGAAGAAGACTGTAAAATTCGACATGTGCCCTCTGCTTAGATTGGGATGAACAATGCTCTCTGCGCGGTGCACTTTCCCACGGTTGAGTCCCCTTGTCTCCGACGGGACGATGTTCCGGCAGACGGAAAAGGAGACATCAACGTACGGAACCCACACCTACGACAAGAGGATCGTAAAAAGACAAATCGAGCACAACAACGGACTTTCAACACTGCGAAACCATGACTCAATGAATCGCAGACCTGAACGTGGATGATGGGGTGCTCTGGGGGGACTCTGGAACGGCTCGGACTGCAAGCTGCCCTTGCACTACTGAAACGGAGGAACCACGCGCAGGAAGTGGACCGAGCCGCGATGTTGTTCGAGCATCACGGCTGCG
Organism: uncultured Myxococcales bacterium; assembly: GCA_964437195.1. Lineage (GTDB taxonomy): Bacteria > Myxococcota_A > Polyangia > Palsa-1104 > JAEUJZ01 > JAEUKA01. The sequence goes on from CAYTGC010000007.1 coordinate 43,853, forward strand.
CGGCTGGACTGCAGGAATCGCTTATTCCAGTGGGATTCGGCCCTTGTTGTTGGCCAGCCACTGGTCGAAAGACTGGAGTTGCGGATTCAGTTCCCGGCTGAACGCAACCGGTCGGCGCCCGCAGAACTCAGCCTCGAAGTCACGCTTGTACTGGAACATGTTCGCCAGATCGTCCGCACCGGGGAACGGGAAGGTTCGGTACACCTCGGGTGGCACGTAGGCGTAGGCGACCTCACGACCGAGCGCTTGCGTCAGCTTCGCTGCCATTTCGGCCCCGGTCAGGTGTTCGCCGGCAATTCCGATGGCCTTGCCGATGTAGGTGTTGCCCTGCTTGAAAATGCCGTAGGCACATTTGCCGATGTCGACGGCGGCAATGCCGGGTAGTTTCTTGTCCGCCATGGGCAGGACGAAGACGAGCTTGCCGTCCGGCCCTTTCTTCGGACCCATTCCGAAAGAGATCAAGTTGTCCCAGTAGAACGAGGTGTGGAGGAAGGTCGTCGGTACGTCTGCCTCGGTGAAGAAGTCGTTGGATTCACCCTTGGCGTCAAAGTGCGGCACCTTGTACTTGTCATGCAGGGTCGGCATCCGATCACTGCTGAGGGGCACGAGCTTGCGGGTGTCTTCCAGCGTTGACCAGACGAAGTGCTTCACTCGCGCCGCCTTCGCCGCCTGGGCTAGGTTGCGGGCCTGCGCCAATTCCTTTTCGGGCGAGAAATGTTCCCAGAAGTTCGTCACGCCAAAGACGCCGTAGACCCCTTGAAAAGCCGCCACAAGGCCTGCCACGTCGTCCAGATCGGCGGCGACCACTTCGGCACCAGCGGTGCGTAGGGCCTGCGCCTTGTCCGAAGCCGCATGCCGGGTGATGGCCCGGACCGAGAACTCTCCCGACGTGTCCGCCAGCATCGCTCTCGCGAGGCTGCCGCCCTGGGTTCCGGTGGCCCCGATTACTGCAATTCGCTTGGTTTCAGCCATGACCCAACTCTCCTTTTTGGACCGAATTTGCGTTGGACGGGAGCATAGCAGGGGATTGCGTAGGGTGGACGTGACGAAAGTCCCCAGGTCAGTCGCAAGATCGATCCAGAGGCGAGCGGTCACGGGAAGCTGTCCAGTGTCGCTGCAGGGTTTGCCCCGCTTGCTCACGCACGCGAGTCCGCCAGCGCAGGAATGGTTGCCGCTGCACTGGTTTCCACCGCCGGTCGTTTGCAAATCGTCGTCCTTGTCCCTGTCGCATGCGCTCAGTCGGCGACATACTGGGAGGGAAGCGATGACACCGCTTTGGGGGAACCGATGCGCAGCGAACCGGTGGATTTTTCGACCCAAGCAACGTGTTACGTCATCCGCGAGGCCGTAAGTGAGTCGCTCTGCCAAAAGCTCATCGCCGATGCCGAGCGGCGCGGAATTGCCGTCACTGGGGTCGAGTATCCGCCGTCCTATCGCGACAACGACCGCTTGGTATTTGATGATCCCAAGCTGGCAGACTGGCTGTATGACGCAATCGGGGCGGAGCTGCCGCCCGAACTAACCGAGGACGGTGGCACCTTTTCGATTGTTGGCCTAAACCCGCGCTTTCGGGTGTGTCGCTACGAAGGGGGCCAGTCGTTTCGCATCCATCAAGACGGGGCGCATACGGTCGGGGCGGACATCACTTCGCGGCTGACGTGCCAGATCTACCTAAACAGCGGCGACGAGTTTTTGGGGGGCGCAACCCGTTTCTATTCTGCGCGACTCGGCCCACTCGTTGGCGGCGTTCGCCCCGAGCGCGGCACCGCCATTGTGTTCGACCATCTGCTGTGGCACGACGGCGAAGCGGTTCCAAGTGGCCGCAAGTACGTCCTGCGCACCGACGTCCTGTACCGCTACACACCGCGACGCAGTGAATCAGAGAAAGAGACCGCCGCTGCGGAATCCGGCTGCACACACCTGTCCGGTCATCGTGGCTATGTCTGGTCGGTACTTGCGCTTGGACAGGGACGGCTCGCGTCGTCATCCCGGGACCGAACAATCCGGTTGTGGCAGCGGGAAGGTGACATCTGGCGATGCAGCGATGTCTTGCGCGGATCCACAAGCTCAGTGGGAAGCCTTTCGCTTGTGGCTGACACGTTGTGGAGTGGCAGTCGAGATCACACGCTCTGTCGTTGGGATCTGTCAACCGGGAATGCCTCGGTCCTCCATCACGGCGCAGGAGCGGTGCTGTGCATCACGCCGACAAACGACGGCGTGCTCGTTGGTTCGGCGGATGGCTGGCTGCGGGGTTTTGCCGCGGATGGAACGCTGACCGACAGTCGCCAGGTGTCCCCGACGTGGCTGTGGTCGGTGGCCGAGCTCGCTGCGGAGCGCTGGGTCTGCGGGGATGAAGCCGGCGTGATTCGGATACTGTCGTCAAAAGATCCGTCCAGATTGATCGAGCTTTGTCCCGGCCGCGGCGCGATCCACACACTCCACACACTTGCGGACGGACGACTGGTCGCCGGGCTTGCCGACGGCAGCATCGCCATCTACCATGCCGAGGGAGAGACCCTGCGTGAACACAATGTCCTGCCTGCGCATCAGGGCGAGGTCTACACGCTCGCGAGTCAGGGTCAGACGCTCGCTTCGGGAGGCGAAGACGGTCGGCTTCACATCTGGGATCTGTCCGGCGAGCCCGTCCGGATCGGCAGCCATGTCCATCCCGGCTTCGTCCGCAGCGTCACATTCTGCGAAGACGGAACGCTGGTCAGTGGCTGCTATGACGGTCTGGTGCGACTTTTCGCAACCAGACAACCAACCTGTCCAACGCCATGCGGGAACGTCGGCCCTGCTATCGGGGTGTTGCCCAGGTGACGCTGCTCTCATTGCCGAGTCGATCGGCGGCGCGAACCACCAGACCGACGACGCCAGTGGTGCTGGACAGGCTGTAGCGCGTCGGACCGGAAGTGGCTGGAATGACCTCGCTGCGCCAGCCGCTCGCTGTCTTCACCGAGATGATGTAGAGGAAAGGAGTGCTGCCGGATCCGGTTCCTGGTTCGATGCGAAGCACCCACGCAGTCCCTTCCTTCATGCCGCTCACCGTTGGACGGACCGGTGCAGTGGAAGAGAGCCAGGGCGAAGCCGGCACGATCGCGCGGTCGGCATAGACACCGGACTTTAGGGTGGCCGAAAGCCCGGACGGATTGCTCGGAAAGACCTTGAAGCTGTAGTGAATATGGCCGCTGGTCGGCAATCGGCGACGGGCTTCATTGATCTGGTCGGTGATCTCGCGCACCGGATAACTGCCATCGCCCACCCGGTTGGTCGCGAGGCCGGGGAAGATGTGCCGACCTTGCTTGTTTTCACTTCCCCACCAATCGACCAGCGCGGTGAAGCTCTGGGCTGGCGGAGCAATCGGCCAGTAGAGCTGCGGCGCAAGATAGTCCAGCCAGCCTTGCCCAAGCCACAACTTCGAGTCGGCGTACAGCTCGCTGTAGGCATCCAGGCCGACGACTCCAGGTGGATTGCCGGGTCGCCAGATGCCAAAGGGAGCGATGCCAAACTGCACGCTCGGCTTTTCCGCCTTGATGCGGGCGTACAGGCGCTGGATGAGCTGATTGACGTGATCTCGTCGCCAGTCGGCGCGGCTCATTGTGCCGCCGCCCGCCTTGTACTTGTTCCAGT
>CAYTGC010000008.1:0-45466 GCA_964437195.1 uncultured Myxococcales bacterium
CCGAAGTCCAGAATCACAACCCGTCCGTCAGGAGTCACCAGTACGTTGGACGGTTGAGTGTAAGCCCAGCGACTTGTCGTCGATAGTTTGACCGCACACACCTCACAAAGGAAGTGTGCGGGAAAGCGCCATGGGGCTTGGTTTGAAGGACTATCCTCCAATAGGCGTAACGAGTACGATGCTCAAACATGGACACTCGAACGCGAGGCACGCACCTCGCTGTCATTTGCAGCACCGGCGAGTCCACCGAAGATTTTGCAGAAGCCATCGTCACAGAGTTCGCAAACTGGGGCGTCACGTTCGGGAAGCCAGATGAAGATGGCTCGCGCCTCGTCTTTGTGGACGCGGACAAGCACATGTATGGACTGGCCTGGCTGTACGGCCTCCAGGCAGCATCGAAGCACCCACCCGCTGAGACATTCCTCGGCTACCGACCTCTCTGCCCGTTTTTGTGCGAGCTGGCGCCCATCGGTTTTGTCGAATGGGTGGAGTTTTCCGAGTTCCAGCGCGCATCCTGGCTGCTCCCTCTCATCAAGGTCGGCAAAGGACTTCTCGTTGAGCTGTCGCAACGGATACTCCGTCCCTGCGTCACCGAGCGCGTGTTTTCGCTCGACAACTTGGGCAGCAAGTTCGGCTTTGAAGATGGCGATGTTCTCCTGACCCGGAGCATGGACGATTTGCAAGGATACAGAGCACGTACGGCGGAATTCATCGAGAGGACCCTGGCGGACCACGGTCTCGATTTGCATGTGTACGGACCGGAATGGACCAGTCACAACATCTTTCGGATCGGCTCTCCACTTCGAACAAGACAAGGTGAAACCATCGAAGACGTAGAGACAATCACACGCCGCATTGCACCGATCAAAGCCAAGATCTGGACGTACGACTTGGGCCTGGCCCGCGACCCTGCGCTGTTTCCCTAGTTCGATTCCTGATGGTTCGAGTCGGCCCGCAGCGGCAACTTCTCAGAGGACTCGCGTTAGGGGATGACGTTGAACGTCAGCCTGCCGCTGGCGAGGAGTCCGGCCACGTTGTTGGCAGCGCCGCTCAGTACCTTCCTTCCACCATCAAAGGAGTAGCCAGACTGGCACCTGAACGTATGCAGATCGACGGTTCGCGAAATCACGCTGCTGGCAGGATAGCTGCCACTTGCTCCGGCAGTGAAGCTCCGCACATCCTCTTGCTCCAGCGAGCTCGATCGCGAGGAAAACCCGCCTGAGCTGCAGGTCCATTCGGCTTCTCCACCCAGCGTCATACGCGTCAGTCCCTCGGGATCCCGTGCAGTCAACTCCACCTGATAGACCTCACTCGCGTGGACTCTCAGCTGGCCGGTTCCTACGAACACTTGCCGGGCCCCGGTCTGACTGTTGGTAACGGTCCATTCCAGCGCAGGAGGAGACTGATCCGCTGCTGGGACGACCCGGAAAGTGATCTCTTGTGATCTGTTGTTGTCCTCTCGTGATTCGCCCAAGATCTGTCGGTAGTCGACCTCGATGTGGAGCCTGAAGTCCCCGGGCGGCCAGCCGTTGTCGTGACCCACCGCAAACTTGCTGGCAACAGAGGCCCCCGGTGCCAGTGGGCCCGGCACGGTCATGTAGCCAGAGGAAGGACTCCCATTGACCCATGCACGCAGATAGATCTGTCCCGCTGGCGTACTGGCAGTTCCCACGTTGCTCACTTCATAGTGAACCCACGTCCACGGCTGCTGCCTGAACACAATGGTCGTGTGGTCGATCGAGGTGACCTTCACCACAAGGTCTGGCCTGGGATCCGATGAGACCACGCGGAACTGAATCACATTCGAGCGGTTGTTGTACTCGTTGCTTTCGCGAATCCGATTCGGTTCATCGACCACCATCTGGACCTTGTATTCACCGACGGGCCAAACGCTATCATGTCCAACGGCAAAGCGACTCGCGACCGTTGCGCCGACAGGAATCTCTTCATCGATGGCCATGTAGCCCGAGGACATCGCGCCATTGACCAGGGCACGCAGCCGAACGACCCCGGCTGGTACCACTTTCGTTCCGATGTTGGTGACTTGGTAGTGAATCCAGCTCCAAGGCTGCGCGCCGTAGACAATGGTCGTTCTGTCAATCGACGTGATGTGGACAACCAGATCGGGAAGGCTGGGAATCGGTCGGTCAGGGTGTGGCGTTGGCATGTGAACCTCTTCCCATCATCATGCGCTCGATAAGAGGTCTATGAAATGCTTATCTACCAGCAAACCCCCAGAGTCGTTCATCAGAGGAGGCGCAGGCGGCCAATCGGCTCTGCGCGGTTCCATCGCTGAACCAGCGCGCCAAATCAATGCTACAAACGCCTCCTTGGCAGTGCATCAGCCGCGGCCAAAACAAATCCGATACTCCCCGGCAGGAGGAAGCGCATGTCCAAGTCACCCACCGAGCTGCGAACATTCGGCGACGCGGCCACCGCCAATCGCACCCACCCAAGCGCCCGACGGAGCGAGTCATGTTCGAGGTCTTTGCTTCTCCCGGAATAGCGCTGCGGTGTAGCCGGATCCTCACTTGCAGCGTGACGGCAGCATCTCTGTTCGGCTGTGCTCGCCGTACCGAAGCCCCCACGCTGAGCCGACGGCCCACCCACATGCCGTGCGCAATCGTCGGAAAGAGCGACCACCAGACGATCACCTTCACGAAGGCGTACAGACTGTACTACCAGCAAGATGGACAGCTGGAATTGGCCACAGAGGAAAAGATCGAAGCGGAATGCAAAGCTCCTGATCGTCCGTGTTGGGTATCTAAGCGCGAGCAAGCAACCATCCGTTACCAGTACCAAGCGGGCGTTCTAACCGAGGTACGGAGGACTTGTCTGGACCCGAAAGCCCTTTGTCGTCCGACGGTGCTTTCGATCGGCTACGCAGAGGGACACCCAGCACGATATTCGGTCAGTCTGGTCCCCTCCGCACAGCCCGACCCGCAAGGTGCGAACAAGCCAGATGAGACGACGATACAAGCCAGTACAACGGGAGAGATCGAAACCATCACCCACGCGCGCAACCGCTTTCCCAAGCAACAGGACACCGAAACACGCAGCACCTTTTTCGGAAGACACGAGCCGTTTGCCTCGAATCCCATCGTCTGGCCATTTGCACCAGACACGCTCTACTTTGGTTGGGAAGTCCGCGACTCCCAGGTCAAACAGATGGCGATGCTGAACAGAAAAGAGACGTACGCCTTCGGTGACGATGGGCGCATTGCGTCACGGTCGATCGACCCGGACTACCTTGGCATTGGCAAGCTGGAGTTCCACTACGACTGCACCGCAGACGTCTCTTCCGATGGTGTGTCTGCACCCGAGCCGGTGCAAAGGTAACAGGCATTCCGTCTACGCGAAGACCGGAGAAGGTCGTGCAGACCATTCCGCAGCGTCCGCAATCGGACCTCGGAACTTTCACAGCCATTTCTCGACGGATAGAACAGTGGACGGTTTCAGATCACGATGGAGCTTGCCTGCGGCATGGAGCGCACAGACTCCGCGCAAGAGCTGGGACAGCGCATCGCGCAGCCTGCCTTCGTCCACAGTGACATTCGTGATCTCCGATCCAACCACAAAGTCATCATTGGCGAACTTGCTCCATGCGAGCGTCTCTGCTTTGGCCGCGGCAACACTTGGACGGACAAAGGAAAGGAAGTCCTGTCCGTCGATGAAATCCATCGTAAAGTACGCGACTCCTTCACTGAAAAACAGGTCATGCAGCGCGAGCAAGTTCGGATGCACGATGTCACAGAGTGCGCGAAACTCCTGTTTGAAGCGCAGCAAGTCCGCGGCATCCAGCGCCAAGAGCCTCTTGATCGCCAGCGGCACGCTGCGCTCATGATCGAACGCTTCATAGACCTCACCGAATGCTCCGCGGCCCAGTCGGCGACGCAGCTCAAAGCGAGCGTCCGGCACGAAGGCGACTTCCTCGCTCGCAGGCAACACCGTGGCGCTCATCTTCTCAGCACGACCTTGTCAACTCGCATGGTCCGAGAACGGGAGCTGCGCGGTCACGCGGAGTACGTCTCCTTCGACATCACAGGTCAGGCGACAGCCGCCTTCGTACAGAATCCTGGCCAGGCCCAAGCCGCTGCGGTCGCCTCCGCGTGGGGCTGCGGCACACTCGATGAGCCGCGCCTGATAGGCGTCCGCCGCCGTTGGATAGCTATTTAGCTCGGTCACCAGTGCCACAACTGTCTGGGCTTTGTCCAGCGATGAGACAGGATTCTCAACAGTCACTGATCCCATCGTCCGATCTCCCCAGACTCTCAGTCGGAACCGGCCACCCCCTTGTGCCCAGTGTCCATGCTTGATGGCATTTTCCAAAAGCTCACCAGTGATCATGGACAGCGCATGGCTGCCATCCACGCTGCTGAAGACGGCCAGGAAGCAGCTTTGCACCGTCATTCTGAGGCGCTCAACATTTTCCCATTCGTTGCGGACAGCAACATCGATGCAGAACTGAAACTCGCTCATGCGGCTGGCTCCTTCGTCCTGGGAAGAATCACCAACAGACCATCGCTGCCACTGAACACACGCAGTGCATCGAAGCTGAGCTTTTGCCACCTCAGCTTGGGATCATAGATCACGCTCATTTTGACTTTCCGCTGGCGTGCGTCTTGGATGAGCTGGATCACCGCACTAATCGTCGATGAATTGAAATGCTCCAGATCCTGGAAGTGCATCTCGATCGCAAGCCCATCCTTGGTCGCCTGCTGCAGCACCTTCGCGAAGAAAGGTGCGAGCGTCTGAGCGGGGTATCTTTCAGTGCTCTTTCCCCGCCAAATCAATCTCACGGAGCCAGCATGTTCTGGGACGGACACAGAGATACGTAGATCGCCAGAATGTAGATCTTCCATAATTCACCACAAGGTATCACGAGAGGAACCAGGGAAGAAGCACTGTTCGTTGCCATCGGCGTCTGTCGCATCCTAGGATGAACACCCTCCGATGTGAGAGAATCAGATGAATCCGTCGTATTCCCTCTGGCCGTCCCCATGAGTTCACCGGCTCGTGGACTTGCACCTCGGGCAGCGGCCAGACCGAAGTCGAGCAGTTTGATCTGCGACACCGATTCGCCTCTGCTCTCTTGCCTGGTCATACCAAAGAGCACATTCCGGGGCTTTAAGTCCCGGTGCAGGATGCCGTGGCGGTGGAGATAGTGTAGGGCGCTGAGGGTCTGGGCGAGGAGGGTTAGCTTGCCTGCGTGATCTCGATGGGCTCCAGCGGTCAGAAGATCACACGCATCGCTAAGATACTCCATCGTGAAGTAAGGAAGTTCTCCGTCGAAACCGTAGTCGAGTACGCTGATGATATGTGGATGTCGAAGCCCTGCAAGTGCGCGAAATTCCTGTGCCAAAAGGAGTCGAAGAGAGGACTCCTCAATGGGCCGGCCCACGGTTCCAGAAGGCGCCACAGACACGACCGATGACGATGAGTCGCGGAAGGTCGAAAGCGACGCCGACATCGCTTCTGTCCCCATCATCTCCGACGGAATGGTGACCGAGCGAGTCATTGACTCCTCATCAGATTTGTCCGCAGGCGGAGCGATCCGAACACGCTTGAGTGCGACGGTCTGACCCATCAATCGATCGTGGGCGCGAAAGACCTGCCCCATTCCTCCTTCACCAACCAAGTCCAGCAGCGCATAGCGGTGCGCAATGAGCGAACCCGGCGACGTGAGCATACCGAACATCATAGCCCGATCGGCTCACTTGTGGTTACTCCACGAGGCTCACACGATGAATCGGTGCCTCCACTGTCTTGCCTGAAACGGTGACATATAGCACCCCATCCGATCGCAGCAGTTCGAGCTTTGAGTTGCGTGAGACAAGTGGCTCCAGCTCCTCAAGAAATGCGGGCGGAAGTCGCCAGACCTCGATCTGATCGGCGCGGTGGATGTTCCTTTCGCGGGCTTCCTTTCGCAAGAGCGCAGGTTCAACCGAAGTAAACAGAGCGACTCGCTGCGCAGCTTTGGATGCTTTGTGCAGACGATCCGCCGACGGAAAACCCACATCAATGAAAGCGACAAGGAGTCCTGTTCGATCGCGAATCGAGACCGGAGGTTCCTCCGTGGAAGACAGTCCTCCTTTGCTAAATGCAATTCCCTCTTCATAGGACAAGCAGTACGCCACAAGCCGGGTGAGCAGATAGCGCAAGGTCTCGGATGGATGCCGGGCAAGCCGAAGATCGAGCGATTCATAGACACCACGATCCACATCCGAAACAGACACTTGCAAGTGATACACGGTCGAAGGAAGAGCCATGAATGCAAAGTGATCGCATACTCTGCTTCTCGACAAAAGGGGAATCTTGGCACGCACTCAAGCGGAGCAGATGCGGTGTCAGTCAAGCCTTGGCTTGCCAAAAGGCCGCGCAATCCCTGATCATGGTGCGGAGGAGTTTGAAATGATCCGTCGTCGATTGCTCTGGTTTTCGCTCTTCCTGCTTCTGCTGATCGTGCCCGCACTGATTCCTCCGAGCACGACGTATGACCCTACCCCGCTCGTTCAGAGTCTTGCAGAATCAGTCAGACCCATCGCCAAAGGCCCCCTAAGCCGACCCGGTTCGCTTACCGTAACCAACGTCAAGTTGCCCGGGACACAGACTCTCACCTCCGTTCGAATTGAATCCGGACGCATCACCAGAATGGGTGGAGACGTAGGAACGGACTTGCCAATTCTCGACGGAAATGGCCGCTACGTGATGCCCGGACTGTTCGATGCCCATGTCCACTTGTCTCTGGCTCCTGGGGCCGCGCTGCGTGGTGATGATGCGCAAAGGAGCGCCGATCTTCGTTCCTGGCATCTGCGTGCGTATCTTGCTTCAGGAGTGACCAGCATTCTCGATCCAGCGGTGGATGATCGCATCGCTGTGGAGGTTCGCGATCGCCTTGCCGCCGGACATGTGGGACCGCGCTATTTTGCATTGGGACCGCCGGTCGCTGCCCGTGATGGTTACATTGATGATCTATTTCCACCTGGATTTTCTGACGGTGATGAAGCGCTCCTTTCGAGTCATCTGGACAAGCTCGTACGCATCGGAGCGCGCGGCGTCAAAGTCCCAGTTGAACCGGGCATGCTCGCGCCAATCTGGAAAGTCCACAGTCCCAAGATGCGTGAAGCGATCCGACTTGGCGCGGCGGAGCGCAAGCTGCCCATCTATGTTCACGCGATAAACGATCCAATGTATCGGCTTGGGCTTGAGCTGTCGCCACATGCGTTTGTGCATCCACCAGAGACGATTGAGGAACAGACTCTCAAGCGCATTCTCGACGGACATGTGTATGTGATGTCGACTCTTTCTGTCTACGATGTCCAGCGCTTGCTGCTGCAGTCAGAGGAGTTCGACGATGCACAGGGACGGCTCACAATTCCTCCGGTCGAGATGGAAACGCTGCGCAGCAAGGCGATGCAGCGACGCTACCAGATCGAGATGATTGGTGAGAACCTTCCGTTTGTGAAGGGGCGATACCGGGATCTATTCGGCAGCTTTTCGGCGACGAAGTTTGGACAGAAATTGATGCTGTCGGCGCTTGAACCACGGCTGACCATGTCTGCAAAAACGGTTCTCAAGCTGCATCGCGCTGGGGTTCCCATCGTGATGGGAAGCGATGCCGGAAACTGGCCGGTCTTTCCCTTCTTTTTCCACGGACCGACGAGCTGGCGCGAAATAGGACTGCTGGAAAAGGCGGGTCTGTCTCCGGCAGAGACGCTGCAAGCAGCCACCATGAATCCGGCGCGAATGCTGGGAATCGATCGTGAGCTGGGCAGTGTGGAGGTCGGCAAACGAGCGGATCTTCTCCTGCTGGATTCCGACCCGCTGCAAGGCGTCGCGAAGGCACTGCCAACGCTGCACACGGTCATTTTTGATGGAATTGCCCGCACCAAAGAGGAATGGATGAGGCCCGCTCCCTAGCCCTTCTCTGGTCACAGAAGACCCGCAGAGAATTGGCAGCACATGGGAAAAGCAAGCCATGCTACGATGGAGAAGGAGGTTCCATGCCTGCACTCACCGAGCTACCCCAAGAGCACCCTCTCCTGTATCCCGAAGTCCGTGATTCGATCGAAGACGGCGACCTGATTTTGTTCTGTGGTGAGCGTGAGATCAGCAAGCTGATTGCTAGGTTTTCTCACGCTGCGTACTCGCACGTTGGACTGGTGCTGACGTGGTATGGACGGCGGATTCTGCTGTCAGCCGAGATGCCCAAGATTCAGGCGTTGCCTCTCGGCCTCGCCGTGGCGGGATATCCAGGTCGGGTCGATTTGTACAAGCTGGTTCCCGAAGCGAGAGCTCGCCTCGATCTGGACAAGCTCGCATCCGAAGCGCTGGTGAACTTGGGAATCGAGTACGGAACCGACAAGATCTTCTCGTTGGCTGCGCACTACACCATCGGCGTCGACATCGATGAAAAGGATGAAGAGGAAACGCCGGAGTCGATGATCTGCTCGCAGTACGTCTCGCGCTGTTTCCGCAAAGCCGGGGTCGACTTGTCCAGCTTGTCTGATGTTGAAACCGTCCCCGGAGAGATTGCAGGATCACCGCTTGTGCGCTTTGTCGGAACGCTCAAACCCGTCGACAAAGACCTCGCCAAGGCCCGCGTGCAAAAAGCGATGTAACGGCAAGCAGCGCAGGGCTCTTGTTGGTCTACTTTCCTGCCAGCATCTCGGTCTTGAGTCCACCGTCCGCAGGCTTGCCACCGAGCCAGTTGCGGAACATCGCATCGCCGAAGTCTTTTCCTTCGATCGTGACGGAACCACCGCCCTGCATGCTGATCTGAGTGCCTTTGCCTGGCGAGTAGGCCACCGTCATCACCGAGCCTTCCTTCGCGTCCGTGATGGCAGCCGAGATCTTGTCGAGATGCGCGGCGAACGCTGCGGCTTTGTCTGGAGAGTTTTTCTCAAACCCTTCCTTGAAGGCGCCGACCAGCTTGTCCTTTTCGACGCTGCGCAGGAAGGTCATCTTCACCACGCGCACCGAATCGGCTTTGATGATCGCGTCCGCGTTCTGCGAGGTTTCCTCCAGGTACAGCGCGCCGACGTACACCTTGACGACGAACTTCTTTCGAATGCCCGCGCCGTTGAGCTTGAGTGTCTTCCCTTCGATGCTCAGCGTCTCCGGAACTTCAACGCTGGCAACCGGACGAGCCAGGGCCGGACTGGCCGACAAAAGCAGAGCAAACAGAGCCGCATGGACAAACCGCATTCGCATTCCTCCTCCGTACCAGTGTAGAAGAAGCGGCGGCGGAAGTTCAACCGCTGCGCATCAAAGTGCGCTTTGTCGACGGGTGTTATTCGTAGCGAAGCGCCTCGACCGGGTCGAGCCGGGCCGCCCGCCACGCCGGATACAGGCCAAAGAACACACCGGTAAACGTACTTGAACCAAGGCCGAGCGAAATGGCCCACACCTTGTAATGCGCCGTCCAGCTCCCAAGGACGTAAGCCAAAATCTTGCTGATCGAAAAGACCAGCGCCATTCCGCCCAGCACTCCCATCAGTCCCCCAAGCCCGGCGATGATTCCTGCTTCGAGGAGGAACTGCCGCAGAATGTCGCCGCGTGTGGCTCCGAGTGCGCGCCGGATTCCGATTTCCCGCGTCCGCTCCGTCACCGTCACCAGCATGATGTTCATGATGTTGATTCCGCCCACGAACAGCGACAGCGCGGCGGTACACAACATCAGGATGTTGATGACCAAGAAGATCACCTCGGCTTGCTGTTGGGAATCCTTGTCGGAATCAACCTTGAAGTTCTCGACATCGTAGTGGCGAGATAGAATCGTGGACTTCGCCCATGATCGAGCGCGCAGCACCGCTTGCATCAGATCCCCAACCTGCGGAACGACCCGAATGAAGATGCTGTCCAACTTGCGGGAGTGCCGAATCACGCCTTGAAACGTCGTCGATGGAACAACCACGCGGCGATCCCACATCCAGGTGCCCGGGCCAGCCACCATCGGCGGTTTGTGAGCCAACACGCCAATCACCTGCCAGCGAACCGGACCAATGGTCACGGACCGGCCCTCTAGATCACGCGTTCCCCCCAGCAAGTCTTTCCACACCTCGTATCCAACGACAGCGACCCTGGATCGTTTCTGCAGGTCGTGCTCGTCGATAAAGCGGCCCAGCTCGAGCTTGACGTGATACAGCTCAAGCGCCTGCGGGGACGCGCCAAGCACCATGACGTTCTTGGTGGTCTCCCCGACCTTGGCTTTGTGTCGCCAGTCCATCAGCTCTCCTTCCGATGCCGATCCACCGGATTGAGCGCTGCGATCAAGCGCATTCTGATCCAAGTAATCCAGCGCCCGCTGCGTCCGATTTCGCTGCTTTTCGGGAGCCGCGGCATTCTCGATCTCGATCACGTCTTTTTCTTCGACAAACTGCTGCGTCGATGACAGTGCATCTTCGCCACCGGCCAAAAGACCGGAAAGAAGAACGACCGAACCCGCGCCAATGATCATGCCGAGCAGCGTCAGAAACGCACGGACTTTGTGCTGCCGAAACGAGTGAAGTACCGACGAAAACAGATCGAGGAGTGACGAAAAAAGAGTCATATCATACTCCTCTTATTGACTCCGAATGGCGACCACTGGGTCGAGCCGACTGGCGTTGCGCGCAGGCCAATATCCAAACACCAGCCCAATCAGAGCAGAGCTTGAAAGCGCCACCATCACCGCCGGCTGCGAGATCAGCGTCAGCCACGTCGGCTTAAAGTGCGAGATGATCGCGCCCCCCAAGAGTGCACCAAGGATTCCCAGACCCACGCCAAACGCGCCCCCAACCCCCGACAGCAGCGTGGCTTCGACGATAAACTGTCTGCCAATGTCAGCCGGTGTGGCGCCAAGCGCTTTGCGGATTCCTATCTCACGGACTCGTTCCGAAACCGACACCAGCATGATGTTCATGATGCCGACGCCACCAACGACAAGTGAGATGCTGGCGAGCAAACCCACGATCACTTTCATGATCAAGAACACCTGGAAAAAACCTTTGAGCCGCGTCTCGAAATCAAACAACCGAAAGTCATCCAGGCCGTGATGTCGCTCTAGCAGCACGGTGTTGACGATGCGCTTCACGATGTCGTTGTGCGCCGGGTTGTCCGTTAGAATGAACATCCGGCGCCCTTCTTTCCCAAGCTTGGGCATCCGATCGAGCAGCGTATCAATCGGCATTACCAGCACTTCATCCCACTTCCAGCCAAATCCCAGACCCCAGCGATCGACTTTCTTTAGTCGACCGACAATTCGGCAGTGCGTTCCAGCGACGGTTACGTAGCGACCAATCACCTGCGCCTGTTTCCCCCAGAGCCGCTCTGCCAGATCATTTCCTATCACGCAGGTCCGGGCCCGACCGGCGATGTCGGTTTCGTCCAGGCCTCTTCCTTGGGCCAGCTGATAGCGAAAAAAGGACAGAAAACTTACATCTCCACCGACGAGATCTCCCTGAACTCGAGTGCCTTCATCGGAGGTCAGATCCTGCCGCCAAGACGACACAAACTGCGTGAGCGCGACAAGATGAGGAACACTCCGAACCGCTTCCGCATCGTGCCGATTGATTCCCCCCAGGTGCATCGCATCTTTGCCTTCCGCCGCTTCCGGCTTCGACGGCCACATCGAGATAAGCCGCGCCCCCCCGAGCTCCTCAAAGCTGCGAGACAGCGTGCCGAAACCGGATTCCGCAAGCGAAGTCATGAGCACAATCGAAAACGCACCAATGACAATCGAAGCAACCGTCAGCGTCGAGCGAAACAAGTTCGCCCGCAACACCCGCAGCGCTATCTGCAAATACGTCAGCCACACCGGAGAGGACTCCTTATTTGAACTCGTTGGCAGCCGCAGACGGCGGACGAATCACCACTTCATCGGACTCCGAAACGCCATCCGTGATCTCTTGCTCGCGATCGTTGCGGACTCCGACTTTGACCTGGATCTTGTCCGCTACTTTGGCCTGGCCCGGCTGTTTCTCGACGAGCTTGCTGACAAAATGTTTGCCATCTTCCTTGGTCACCGCCTCGATCGGCAGCTTGAGAACGTCCTTGCGAACGTCGATGTGGAACTTCACGTCCGCGGTCATGCCAGGCTTGATGTCGGCCAGCGCTCCCGCATCCAGCGTCGCTTCCACCGGAAAAATGTCCGTCTCCTTGCCTTTGGGAGTGATCGCTGCAGGCGCAATCTTGGACACTTTGGCGTGATAGGTCTTGCCCGGCAGCGCATCAAGCGTCAGCGACACATCTTGGCTGAGTCGGACTTTTGCGACGTCGATTTGGTTTAGCTCCACCTTGGCAATCAGCGTCGACAGGTCGGCTACCACCATCAGTGATTTTTCATCAAGCGTCGCCATTGTGCCCGGAACGACCGTTTCTCCGACGCGGATGCTGCGCTGAATCACGGTTCCGTCGATCGGCGCAACGACCCGCGAATAGCGAAGCTGATCGTTGGCCACCTCCAGCGACTCCTTGGCTTGCGCAACCGCAATCTTCTTGGTTTTCCAGTCATTTTCCGCCAGATCGACATCGGCCTGCGCGACCGCGCGATCGGCAAAGGCGCGACGCCGACGGTCGAGTGTGACCCGGGCAAAATCGAGCGAGGCCTGGGCTTTTTCCACTTCCTGCTGGGCCCGCACCACGCTGCGCTGAAATTCCGTCGGGTCCAAAAACAGCAGAAGCTGTCCGGCCTTGACTGGCATGCCTTCTTCGACGAGGACTTTCTCGACTTGGCCAGCGACCTTGGATTTGACGGCGACTTTTTCACGCGGCTCGATCTTGCCAAGCTCTGTCACCGCAACCTCGAGATTGCCGCGCGTCACTTTGGTCAGCAGCGACGGATCAAAAGCCGCCCGCTTGCCAGCCCGATGTCTTAGAAACAACCCGCCGCCAAGGAGAAGCGCAAACGTGACGGCAAGACCGAGGATGGTGGGCCACTTGGAACGTTTCTTGTTGAACTCGCTCATCTCAATCACTTCCCCGGTTAGCGGGCTCGCTGCAAGTCTTGGGACGCAACCAGCGACGATGGAGGCAACCGCCCAGCGGCCAGAAATAGCTCGCCCCAGGTCTGCGCAATGGTCGCCGCCTGGTTCGCGAGCTGTATTTCTTGGGTTACCAGATCCGTCGCTGCATCAATCAGATCCAGCACCGCGACATCACCGCTGCGGTAGCGACGCTCGAGGATCGACAGGTTGTCGCGGGCCAGCGCGCGACTGCGCAAAAGCGGCTCGCGCATGCGGTACAGGTGGACCAGACGCGCATGCAGAACCCGCACGTCTGTCTCGATTGCGCGACCAATCCGGCGCTCCTCGGCGAGCAGTCGTTTTTCCTCAAGCTGCGCATCGCGCACCGCCGTATAGGTATTCAGCGTATCAAACAGGTTGAGACTCAGCGTCGAGCCGAGAAACACCGATCCGGTGATGTTGGTAAACGGATTGGCGGTACTGTTCGCGACACGCGCCCCAATCAGCGGGTTATACGGGTTGTTCGAAAACTGGATCAGTCCCGACAGCGCAAGCTGCGGATAGTACGTCGAGCGCGCAATTCGAACGGCCTGCACCTGCGCAAGAAGCTGCGAGTGTGCGGCGCGAAGCTCTGGTCTCTGGCTCCGAGCTTCGGTCAGAAGCTGCTCGACGCTTTCCATGTTTTCCGGCGGAGGTGGTGGCAGATCACTCGACTCCGACAGCGATGTTCCGGCCAGCGACACACCCAAAAGGACCCCGAGCTGCGCTCTGGCCTCCAGAAGACCGCCATCGAGATCAGCCCGACGCGACACTTCGTTCTGCCGCCGCGACTCCATGCGATTTTGGTCGATCACCGGAGCCAGTCCGTTGCGCACCCGAGCGGCCACCGCTGCTGTCGCCTCATCAAACCGAGCAAGCGACTGCTGCGACACTTCGATCTGCAGCTCAAGCCGTCGCGCAGCCCAGTAGGCACGCAGCACATCGAGAGCAATCTGCCGCTCGCTCTGCTTAAGTGACGATTCGGCCGCATCCCGCAGCTGCTTGGCTCTTTCGACGGTGGCCGTCACGCGGAAGCCAGAAAAAACCGGCACATTGAGGTTGGCGGCAAGACTGAACTGGCCCAGCGCACCAGACTGAAGCGATTCCCCCGCATAGTACGCGCCGCCCGATGCCGAACACTCTGCTTCCGTCGGAGAACCAATCCCTCCACCCGACATCGACAGAAGCTGAAGCGGAATGTACAGGTTGCCACTTCCGGTCAGCCCGCGCACCGGAGCCAGCGTCGAGCAGCTCGGTGAGGGCGGATTGCCCGCAATGTTGCTCACACGATACTGCTCGTTTACGAACGCATCGACCCGCAGAGAAAATCGATCGAGCTGCGAGCGCGTCACCGCAAGCTGCGCCCGATCGCGGCTCTGCTTCGCCGAGACGATTCCTGGATCGACGCGAAAGCCCAGATCGATCGCATCACGCAACGACAGGGCTGGCTGATCCACAGCAGGCGGCGGCGTCGCTTGCGCAGTCTGCGGCAGCGACAGTGCCAAAAAGCCGAACACCAGCAAGTGACGACTAGGCATGTGGCCGCTCCCGGTTTTGTTCGTCGGAAACGATTCGTCCATCGCGGAAACGAACCACACGCTGTGCATAGGCCGCGACGTCGGGCTCATGGGTGACGAGCACGACCGTCATGCCGCTCTTATGAAGGTCACAAAACAGCTTCATGATCTGATCCGTCATTTCGGTATCGAGAGCGCCCGTGGGCTCATCGGCGAGAAGGAGAACCGGCTCGGTCACCATCGCCCGCGCAATCGCCACCCGCTGCTGCTGCCCACCCGAGAGCTGGTTGGGATGGTGATCCATGCGATCCCCAAGACCGACGCGGCGCAGCGATTCCGCAGCACGCTTCTGACGTTCGGCCTTGGGCACCCGTGCATAGACAAGCGGCACTTCGACATTGGCCAGCGCCGTGTGCCTGGGAAGCAAGTTGAAGGACTGAAAGATAAAGCCGATCTTGCGATTGCGCAGCCGGGCCAGCTCCGTCTCGTCGAGTCGTTCAACCGGAACGCCATCGAGCTGGTAGCTGCCTGAGCTTGGCCTATCGAGGGTGCCGATGATGTTCATCAGCGTCGATTTTCCCGAGCCGCTCTGGCCCATGATCGCGACCATCTCGCCGCGCAAAATCTGCAGGTCGACACTGCGGAGGGCGTGAACCTCGACGTCGGAGGTCCGGTAGACCTTGCTCACCTGCCGAATGTCGATGACCGGCGGGGGCGCCGATTGGGACTGAGTCATGGAAAAAGAGTCCTTCTATCTGAACCGCGAAGCAGCCTGGCAAGCGATGTGCGTGGAGATAACAGGTGAGGACAGAAAACCCTTCCGGAAATCGAACTAGTGGACGCGAAAAAGCTCCGGAAACGCGTCGCGCACGCCGCCAATGATGAACTGGACGGCAATGGCAACCAGGAGCAGACCCATCACGCGTTCCAAGATCGCCCGTCCAGATGCCCCCAGGATGCGGTTCACAAGCGAAGCCGCCCGCAGCATGAGATACGATACCGCCGCCGTAATCACGATTGCCGCCCCCAAGATCACGACCTGCCAAAAGTGCTTCGCCTGCGCGACCAGCACCATCACCGTCGCAATCGAGCCGGGCCCAGCCAAAAGTGGCATCGCCAAGGGAACAATCGCCACATCGGGCTTCTTGACCGCTTCGTTCATTTCCTTGTCGCTGGTTTTGGTCGAAGACGTCACGCTGCGCAGCATGTCGAGCCCGGTCAGCGACAGCAAAAGTCCACCTGCAATGCGAAACGCAGCCAGCGTCAATGAAAACAGCTTGAAGATAAGTCCGCCGGCGATAAGAAACGTGAGCAAGATCCCGGCGGTGACAATGCAAGCCCGAAGCGCCATCTGCTTGCGCTTGTCGGCGGAGTCACCTTCGGTGATGGTGATAAACACCGGCACCACAGCAATCGGGTCGACGACGAAGAAAATCGCCGACAGCGCGACAACGCCGTATCCAAAAAGCTCCCGTGCGCCGGGCGTGGAAAGAGACAAAAGTAGGGGCATGGCGCGACTGCGGCGCGAAAGGTAACCGAGTTTCAGCGGAGCGAAAAGGGGTAGGTCACAACCTGCGACTTGTTCGAGGCAGGGAACGACAAGCTCTGGACGACCTTGCGGACGCAGCCCAAAAATCCATGGTCGATGAGGTAGGCCGGGGCTTCGACGCGAACGCCGCTGACCTTGCCGGTTCGCTGGACACGAAATGCAACGGCCACTTGGCCTTCTAGCTGGGCATCCCCGCGGGCGTCATCGATGCAGCCAAGGATATCGCTTTGCCGAGGACGAAACACGGCGTCAAAGTCCTCTTGTTGCAGCTCGCGATCGGACAGGTGCGCTTCTTCCATGTTGATGACTTCGGTCGTGTTGAGCCGATCACCGACAGACTGTTGGCGCTTGTCTTCCGGGCGAAGCACCACCGTGGGTGGGGGCGGTGACTCCGGTTGCGCTGTTTCGCCGCTGCCTGTCGCAGAGTTGGCCACTCCCTGCGCCGTTCCGACCTGTGTTGCCGCTGGTCGTGGCCGGTAGCCACGCTTCTTGCTCACTGGCTGCGGCGGGACGGTTTGCGCAATGCACAGGTCAGCCACGCAACGAGTTCCCGTCGAACAGACGCGACAAGGGTCAAGTGGCTGAGGTCGAAAATACTGATAGTACGCACCCGCACAGAGCAGAGCACACAGAAGGAACCCAAACAGAAAACCGCGCATGGGTAGAAGAGTTTCTAAAACCAGCCGCGCTGGCAAGTGCCACGACCAAAGCCCGTCGGCATGATAGGATGACTGTACCCGACCGGTACATGAGCTTCCAACGGCCCCCAAACAAGAGCGCTCCGCTACACGTCTTGGAAGACGCGTTTTTCAAAGCCTCCGTGAACCGGCAGGAGCACTTTCTGCTGATCATCCGATCGGAAGCGACCTTCAGCGACGCGCAGCAGGCTCGGACTGTGCACAAAAAACTGGTCGAAGCCGTCAACCCGTATCTGCGCTTTCGGCTGCTGGTCGATCTGCGAAAAGCCAAAGGGAACTCAAGCAACGAAATCGAAAAGGCGATCAGCGAAGTGTGGTTCCCAACACTGCTCCAGTTCTCACCGATGGCAGCCCTGGTGCAGACGGCGGTGGGTCGAATGCAAGTTACGCGGATGTTCAAGGAGCACGGCTCGTCGGGAAAAGCCTTCCTGACGGCTCCCGAAGCGCTGCGCCACCTCGGTCTGCCTGAGGACCATCCCCTGTAACCACAGCGGGTGGAGCGAGAAGCTGCCCAATTTGTGCGCGGCAGCCGCGGACGCAAGCTAGAATCGGCGGCCATGCTTGCTCAGCTTGCCGACGTTCACTTCGGCTATCCCGGTACCGATATCTTCGAGAGTCTGTCGTTTCAGGTAAACCCTGGCCAGCGCATTGGGCTGGTCGGTCCAAATGGCGCCGGAAAGTCGACGCTGCTGCGGCTTCTCGTCGGAGAGCTGACCCCTGATCGTGGACAGGTGGTGCGCGCCCGCGGCACAGAGATCGCTTATCTCCACCAGTCGCAGGAATTTCATGGCCAGGGAACGCTTTGGGACACACTCCTTCTGCCGTTTGCGCGGCTGCTCGAGATGCGGGCGGAAATCACCAGGCTCCACGACGAGATCGCCCTGCTCTCCCATGACGAAGCAGAGAGCGACAAGGGACGGGCGCTGCTGCGTCGGTACGGCGATCTGGAACACGAGTATGCGCACCACGATGGCTACAACCTCGAAGTGAGGGCGCGCGCGCTGGCGCATGAACTGGGCTTTGGCGAGTCCGATCTGGAACGCTCGGTTGCGACGCTGTCGGGTGGCGAGCGCGGTCGCGTCGAGCTGGCGAAAGTCCTGCTCGCACAGCCTGACTTGCTGCTGCTCGACGAACCGACCAACCACCTAGACGTGGAAGCGGTGGAACATCTGGAAGAACGGCTGATGCAGTGGGATGCGACGCGCTCGTTTGTCGTCATCAGCCACGACCGCTACTTTCTGCAAGCGGTCTGCAACGAGATCGTCGATGTCGAAGATGGCGACGTCGTGCGCTATCCCGGATCGTACGACAAGTACCTCGTGGCCAGGCAGCAGCGTCATGAGATGCTCAATGCGGCGTGGCAGCGGCAGCAGGAAGAGATCGCGCGCACCGAAGACTTTATCCGTCGCAACATCGCGGGACAGAAGACCAAGCAGGCGCAGAGTCGTCGCAAGATGCTCGAAAAAGTCGATCGCATTGCGCGTCACAAAGACACCTGGGCGGAAGCGGGAGAGATCGGTCTGCGCTTTACCGTAAGCGACCATCGTGGCGCCAAAGAGGCGATTCGGACAGAGCACCTCACCCTCGGATTTGGGGACGATCCACCGCTGCTGCGCGACTTTTCGACCACGATTTATCGCGGCGAACGGATCGGAATCATCGGACCAAACGGAGCCGGAAAAACCACGCTGATGAAGGCGCTGATTGGCCGCGGTCCGGTGCGAAACGGACAGTGTTATGTCGGCCCAGAAGTGCGGATCGGGTACTTTGATCAGAAGCTGTCGGATCTGGATGAAGATCACTCTCTCATCGACGAGATTCGATCCATCCGAGGCGACTGGAACGAAGACAAGACACGCACCTACTTGGGACGATTCCGCTTCACGGGGGAAGACGGTTTTAAGAAGGTCCGCGGTCTGTCCGGCGGCGAAAGGAATCGACTCCAGCTCGCGAAGTTGATGCTAAAGCCGGTCAACTTGCTGGTGATGGACGAACCGACCAACCACCTGGACATTCCCGCACGCGAGACGCTGGAAGAGGCGCTGTGTGACTTTGATGGAACGCTGCTGGTGGTCAGTCACGATCGATTCTTCCTCGATCGCGTCGTGACCAAGCTGTTCCATGTCGATCCGCAAACGGCTTCGATCGACGTTCAAATCGGCAACTATTCCGATTGGAAACGCCGACTGGCGGAAGAAAAACGCGCAAGGCAAGAGCAAGCAGAGCAAGCCAAAGCGCAAGCGAGCAAAGCACAAGCGAAAGGGAGTCCCAAAGCCGCACCACAGACAGCGGCCCAAGCCCCCGTTTCTGACGAGGCCGCCGACAAAGCCAAGCGCATTGCGGAATATGAAGCGAAAAAGGATCGGGAACGTCAGCGCGATCGCAAAGTGAAGCGGCTGTCGCAGGTCGAAGTCGATATCGCAAAGTGCGAAGCACGACTCAAAGAGCTGCGGGAGACCCTGTCCGCAGAGCACGGTGGCGACTGGCAGAAGCTCCACAAGCTCGTCGATGAGGAACAGCAGACGGACAGAAAACTGCAGTCTTTGCTGACCGAATGGGAATCGCTCAGCGAAGAGCTGGGTTAGGAATCCGGCCTGACCGCGGATCTGCCTGGTCGCAGCGGATAGACCGTGTGGGCCGCGCTCTTTCCTTTGAGAAAAACCTGCATTCCGTCCCCGATCTCAAACGGGACGTTGTCGAGCGGAAGACTGCGCAGCGCGCGGACCACTTGATCGGAGATGAGGATCGGGTGACCAAGCGGCTTGGTCGCCGATTCAATCCGCGACGCGACGTTCACCGTATCGCCCAGGGCTGTCAGTTGGGATTTGCGCCAGGACCCAATGTCTCCGACGACGGCGGGACCGAAATGCACGCCAACTCCGCAGACAAAACGATGACCGAAGTACTTTTCGAAGTACGGATTCTGCTCGACCACCGCGCGCTGAATCGCGAGCGCCGCTTGCACCGCATCCAGGCAGGGATGCTCACGTCGCTGCGGATCAAGGCCAAACAGAACCATGATTGCATCACCAATGTACTTGTCGATGTACGCACCGTAGGGCTGTATCGCGTCGACAATCGCCGTGAAATAGCGATTGAGCATATGCGTCACATCGTGCGCAAAGTTCTGTTCCACAAACGGAGTGAAGTCGCGAATGTCGGCAAACAGAACCGCTACTTCTCTCTGCTGACCGCTTATCGTGGACCGACGACGGAGAACGGCGGCAATGTCGAGATCATCGTGAAGCAGCCGACGCACCCGGCAAACACCCTGAACTTTTGTCTGACAAGCGAGACGGACCTTGGTGGGCAAATGCCGTCGCTGCGCGATGGACTCCTCTTCAGCGGTTCGCGGTGCGCACGACTCGATTCCTTCTTCGATGAACACCCGACAGGTCGTGCAGCGACCGTGACCACCGCACTCACTCAGCAAAGGAATGTTGTGATTCCGCGCCACCGAAAGGAGTGTGTCACCACGCCGTGCCGTCGCCTGCGGTTCCCCCACAAACTGCACCGGAAAGCCATCGACCGACGGAAGCTCATCCGAGACTGGCGCCAAGGTGTCATAGGACGACAGCATGAGCTTTTCCCGAATTGCGCGCTCCATGTGGGGAAGTCCGTCCGCTGTGCCTTGCCACATCCGTTCTTGCAGACCGCGGGCCAACTTCTGATAGGCGGCGGCCCACAGCGTCGGCAGTGGATCGAGAAAACGGGAACCAAACTGCTCGGCCAGTGCGTCCTGCAGCGCGAGCCCAACGACATCAAACATCTGACTGGTGATTCCGGCTTCCGCGTGACGATGAGCAAGAGACGACAGAACCGGCCCCAGAACTTCATCGTCGTCGAAATGAGAAATCCCAAAGTGAATCGCTTCTGCCATGCGCTGGCTCTGGACGGCCAGATCCCCAGCAAACAGAGCCCGGAAACCGGGTGCGCGGTCGAAGATCTTGCGATAGAGCGTATTCGCAAATGCAACGGGATCACCTAGCTCGGCAAGCGAGGCCTGAAGCTGCGCAAGTTCAGCGGAAGTCACGCCTCATGGTATCGCGCGGATTCCGGGATGCCAAGATTGGTTCCCTTCACGCGGTGTAATGTGGCCGAGCCTCGCCCTGTTCACCGCTGCGTACCTGTACCTACAAGATTCCTTTTCCCCCCGAGCTAAGGTAGCGTGTCCACGTTTCGGCAGCGCGCGACTCCAACTGTTTTTGGCCAAAGGAAACCCATGTCCACCGCTCAGTTTGCGCAGAGTAGCGACTTCACCTATGTCAACGAGCTCCTGACCTACGGATCGGATCATCCACCACAGCCCGGCGACATCGTCGAGTTCGATCCGGGTGACATCAAGACCAAGAGCGGAGAGCCATTCCCATCGGATACCGCCGAAGTGATCTCCAGCAGTGGAGAAGCGCTGGTCCTCAAAGATCGCGAAAGCGGCGTACAGATGGAAGTCGCTAGCGACGGCTGGTTTCGCATTGAGGAATCGCCGCTCATGCAGAGCATTTGGGAGCGGCATCAGCGCAAAGAGTGCCACGACGGCGTTTCCTTTGGCGACGGTCTTGTCGCACCGGACTTGGTATCGCGCCTGCGCGCGGACGTTCAGAAACTCCTCACGGAAGAGCCCGTGGACTATCATCCGGGATCGGGAACCAAAGTACGCGATCTGGTGCATCCCTCGCTCTATCCCTTTATCAAAGGACGTTCGACGGCAAAGGGCAAGATTCCCAAGACGAAAGACCCTGACTACGATCGCTTCGGTCGCACGTTTGAGTCTTCGCGCTATCAGTGGCTCCCGACTCCGTTCACGGTTGGGAAGGACGGATCGGTCGAGATCGCCTCGTACATCAACAACCTCGACCGAACCCGACATGCCGCGCTGTACGATGATCTGGCGGCGCTGTTTGCCACCGCGCTGCCGCTTGTCGAGAGCGTGGTCGGCTATGTGAATGCCACCAAGTTCTGGCAAGAGGAATGCCCGGACATCGAACACGAGGGCGATCTTCCTGATGAGAAACCATCCGAGGCCAAGAAGCTCAAACCCGAGTCGCTGCGTGGTCGCGAGCTGCAAGTGATTCCCAAGATTGTCGAGTATCGGCTCGGCAAAGGGGAAACCCACGAAGGAGTCTGGCACGTCGAAGGAATGAGTCACGAACACATTGTCGCGACCTGCGTCTACATTCTGGATCGCGACCCATCACTTCAAGGTGGCACGCTGCGCTTCAAACGCGCCTACACCGTCGAGGAAGCCGGTCGTCTATTCTGGAACATCGATCAGTGTCGGCCCGGTCCGATTGAAGACCTGGTGGACGAAGGAACCATTCCTATCGGCAGTCTGGACACACCGGAAGGTCGCATGCTGGTGTTTCCAAACTCGCACATTCACAAGCTCAGCGAGCTTTCGCTTGCTGGTGACGCCGAGGAAGGCCGCCGTCGCGTCATCGTGTTCTGGATCGTCGATCCCAGCACGCCGATCGTGTCCACCCGCGAGGTCGCGCCGCAGCAAGGTGTGATCCCCCATGAAGAAGCGCTGGCGATCCGTCTTGAGCTGATGGAAGAGCGCAAGCGACACAAACAGTCGCTCAACGTCCGCACCGTCAGCCTGTGCGAGCACTGATCGCGGCGACGATTCCTACTGCGTGACACCGCTCCACAGCAGGCCCACCGTGACGCCTTCCTGACCCGCGATTCCCATCGTTCTGCTGCTCGTCACAAGTGGATAAATCGCCATCGTGGTCTTCTGTTTGCGATGAAGCCACGGCCCCAGAAAGCCCATCGCCGATCCGATGGCCGCGCCGGTGATGACATCGGTAAAGTAGTGACGATCGGCGCTTATCCGCAAAATTCCGGTCAGCGTCGCAATCGGAATTCCCACCGCCCAGATAAGCGGCGCCAGTTTGTACCGACGCAGCGAGGCCACCGTTCCGGTTGCCGTCACCCAAGCAAACGACAGCGTGGTGTGACCCGAAAAAAACGACAAGTTGTTGTCGGCGGCGTTTTTCACCAGCGACTTTTCTGCTTCGGGCAGTACGTGAACAAAAGGTCGCTCGCGTCCCACTGTGAACTTCACAAGCTGATTCACATCGACCGCGAGCACTGTCGCTTCCGCCACAATCAGCAGATCGACGAGTCCTTGCTTGATCGATCCCTGCTGATAGTTTGACAGTGCACCAAGACCCAGCATGGACAGCGGAATCAGGCCAAAGCCCGTCACATTGCTTATCTGATCCGGTACGCCGGTGTTTCCGGAAACCAAAAGCCGCCGCACTCCGGCATCCAGCCCATTGAGCGTGTCTGTTCCATCGGGCGCACGCTCACAGACACGACAGGTCTGCGGGCCGATCTGCGGTTTTGATACTTCCGTGGCAATCCAGGCCCCGAGTCCAATTCCAACGATAGGAAGCTCGATGCGCAGATCGTAGCGAAAATCTGGATCGACATAGGGCACGGTGCTCGTCGCAGCGGGTCTTGCCGAAGCCGGGGCCACTGCCGGTGGGCCGGAATCCGCGCTTGCCGGTGTCATACCCAGAAGGGCAGCACCAAATATGAGTCCTTTTATATGCTTCATATTGCCTCGCTACGATGAAGAGTCCGCTCTGTCCGCATCGTCTCGTTCGAGAAAACGGAACACCGTCCGGGGATCGACCCCCAGCGCTTGCGCCGCACGGGTCCGGTTGCCGCCGCACTGCGCGATCGCGTCCAGCACGTACTGCCGGGCGAAGCGTTCCTTGGCGTCGGCAAGCGGCAAGATCTCGGTTTGGGATGGCGCAAGCAAGCCCAGATCTTCGGGCTCAAGCTGCTGACGATCCGCCATGACCAGCGCTTTCTTGATGTGATTTTCCAGCTGCCGCACATTGCCCGGCCAAGCGAAGCGACGAATCGCCAGCTCCGACGAAGGAGCCAGGGTCCGCTGCGGCAGATTCAGCTCGTCGGCGAATCGGCGCAGAAACGATCGGGCAAGCAGCAGCACATCATCGCCACGGTCGCGCAGTGGCGGAAGCTGCACCTGCACGACATTGAGACGATAGAAAAGGTCCTCACGGAAGCGGCCAGCGCGAATCTCCGCCGACAAGTCACGGTGGGTCGCCGAAAGCACCCGCACATCGACGGGCTCCGGCTTGGTATCACCGACGCGAACGATTACCCGTTCTTGCAGCACGCGCAGAAGCTTCACCTGAAGCGGCATCGGCATTTCGCCAATCTCATCGAGGAAAATGGTCCCGCCTTGCGCAGCTTGGATGCGACCCGGTTTGTTGGCGACGGCACCGGTAAACGCGCCACGGACGTGACCAAACAGCTCGGACTCGAGAAGCTGCTCGGGAATCGCACCGCAGTTGAGCGCCACAAATGGACCTTTGGCCCGCGGCGATCGTCGGTGGATTTCTTGCGCCACCAGCTCTTTGCCCGTTCCGGTTTCCCCAGTGATGAGCACCGACACATCGCTCTGCGCGACTTTGGCGACGGTGCGCATGACTTCCTGCATGACCGCAGACGCACCAAGCCCAATGCCGGCGCTGGCAATCGCCTGACTGCGCATCTGTTCCAGCTCAACGCCGAGCCGCTGGTTGTCGCGCCTTAGCTCGGCCAAAAGATGCGCATTGCGCAGAAGCAGGCCAGCCTGCGCGGAAATCACCGTCAGCGATTCCAAGTCGGCACTCCGAAACAGCCGCTTGACATCGCTGCTACCGACATAAAGCGCGCCAAGGAGCTGGCCGCGCTCTCGCAGCGGGACGCACATCACGCTCGACAGCCGCAAGTACATCACCGACTGCGCGTTCTGAAACTCTGCGTCTTTGCAGGCATCGCTGACGATCACCGGCTGCTCGGTGCGCAGCACTTTGGCGACGATCGAGTCCGACAGCTTGGCATCCGGCTCGCTCACCGGCAGCTGTCCTTTGGCACGACCGAGCTTGATCCTCGGCGGCAGCCCGGGCTCGCACAGCACCAGAAAGCCGTTGTCGGCCTGCGTCATCTCCACAACGGCATCAACGAGCGCGGCCCACAGTTCCTCGGGTTCATAATGATTGAGCAGTCGCTCGGAAAAGCGATGCAGCTTGCGCAGCGCCAGGAGCACATCCGCATCGCCGCCGCTCGTCGCCGAACTCGTTGTCACAGGTTCGACGATCAGCTCTATCGTACAGCCGCCAAGGACGACCTTTTCGCCAACGACGAGCTTGACCTTGCTCTTCTTTTTGCCCGAAACAAGGATCTCACCGTCGACACCGACCACTGTCACGTCCCCGTCTGTGCGCTGAAAATAGGCGTGATTGGGCTTTACCTGCGCGTCGGGAACAACGATGTCATTGTCGCGCGAGCGGCCAAAAGTCGTCAGCGGCTTGACGAGCCGCAAAATCCTTGGCTCAGGTACCGTCGGAACCGTCAAGCGGAGGGTTTGCATGCGCCCCTAGAATGCCAATTCCCAAAGTTGCTGGGTAGCAAACCGAAAGCGCCGCCCGCAGCTTTTGGCTAGTCTTCGCTTAGGTTGCGCACCAGCTTGTATTCCTCGCCGGCGCGGATGATTACGTCGAAGTTTAGGCGCTTGCCGCTCGTCGCGAAAGTGACCTTGTGCTTGCCCGCTTTGAGCGGAATGCGATCGCGCGGAGCAATCGGAGTGGTCTTGCCCGTGTCCTTGTCGTCGACGAACACGCGAGCGTAGGGCTGGCTGTTGGCGATAAGATAGCCTTCTTTGTCGCTGCTCGACGATGAAGACGGCGGCTCGGGCTTGGCCGCTGGAGCCGGGCTCGCCGCTGCAGTTTCCGAGGAACCGCCACTCTTCGACGATCCTTTGTCGTCGTCTTTTCCACCACCTGCGAAGTCGATGTCGAGGCTCTGCTCAAACGAGTCGCCGAATGACACCAGCTTCGTCACAGTGCCATGCCCACGCTTTTTGAGCACCACTTTGGCCGTCTTGGTCGGGTCCAAATCCTCGACGGTAACCGGAGACTTTCCGTAGGAACGACCATTGACGAGCACTTCCGCACCGGCGGGCTTGGTGTTCACGACCAGCTTGCCGCGACCTTCTTGAAGCTCGATCGCGCGATCATATTCCTGGCCCGGCTGGAGGGTGACTTGGAAGTTCACGGGCTGCTTGCCGGCTTTCTTCACCGACACGTTCTGCACCATGCCTGACGGGACCAAATAGCCCTTCAGGATGTCGCTTTCCTTGACGAGCACGCCGTTGACGGAAATAAACACGCCCGGCGGCACGCGCAGCCGAATCACGCCGTTGCCTTGACCGCTGTTTTGCGCGGCGGCACTGCCTGCGCCAAGCTGCGCAGTGATCTGCACTGTGTCGCCAGCAATGACATCGATCACTTGCTGGGATTCCCCTTCTTCAGACCGAATGAGAAGCTGCCGTTGACCCTTGGCGACCTCCCGCAAAAGAAGTGCGCCGCCTTGCTCGACCTTGCCCGCCTCACGGCCGTCGATGTAGACCGTCGCTGGGCGAGGTGGAAACACCGTCACAACCACTGTGCCCTTGCCCGGCTGGAGCGCAAACTTGCCGCCAAGCACCAGACCGACAACCGCGATTGCAACCAATACACCGACGAGAATGTCCTTGCCAAGCGAGCCGCCTTTCGGTTCAGCGACTGGCGGCGGGGCGGGCGTCGGTGGCGGTGGGGCGGGCTGCTGCACAGCCGCGGCAGGAATCACTGTCCCATTCGGCAGCATCACCATCGCGCCCGCAGGCAGCGCTGACATCGAGCCTGTACCGAACGGCATCGACATCGCAGGCATCACGGCCGAGCCGTACGCCGATGGAAACGCGCCCATCGGGCCGACCATGCTCGGGTTTTGCTGAAAGCCCGGATTCATGCCGCCAAACGGATCCATCGGCTGCTGGGGTGGCGGTGGCTGCGGTGCGGGCTGCGCCGCTTGCGCCCCTTTGTGTGAGCTGGGATCAAAGATCGCCGTCGACTGCGCTTTGATGTCGTTTTCGTCTTCGCCGCCACCATGCTTGGCGCTGTCAAAGATCGCCGTCGACTGATTCGGCAGGTCACTTTCTGCCGCTCCGGGCATTTGATCCGGCATGACGATCGCGGTTGCCTGGTTCAGCAGGTCACCGCCCTCGCCGCCCTCGCCTTCCGCGATCGGTTCGATCTCAGCTTCCGACAGCGCTGACGTCGGATCGGGCGATTCTGAAGGCGCCGCCCGAGGTGCCGAAGACGTCGGAGCCAGCGTCGGAGAACGAAGTCGTGCAGACGGAGGAGCGCCGCCCTTGGCTTGTCCGCCTTGGGTCATCGCCTCTTTGCCGATCTTGCGCTGCTGCTCGAGGACCGCCGACTCTTTCTTCATTTCCGGCGAGAACGCGTCGCGCATCCACGTCGCCAGCGCCTTGGCGTTGTAGACCGGCTCGTACTGCGCCGCAAAGTCGGCGAGATCGTCGTGCATCTCGCTGCCCCACTGGTAGCGCTCATTCGGATCGCGGGCGAGCGCTTTCAAAATGATGCGGTCCAGCTCCGGCGGAATCTCTTTGTTAATCGTCGATGGTGGCGGAACCGTGGCATTGCGAATCTTCTCCAGCGTCGCAAAGTCACTCTCGCCCATGAACAGCCGCTCCGACGTGAGCAGCTCATACAGAATCGTTCCGACGGCAAAGATATCGGTGCGCTGATCGAGCGGCTTGCCCCCGACCTGCTCGGGGCTCATGTACCCGAACTTGCCTTTGAGCACACCGGCCTGCGTCTTCGACGAGCGAGACGCGGCTTTGGCGATACCGAAGTCGATGACTTTGACCTCACCGTCGTAGCTGGTAATGACGTTCTGGGGCGATACGTCGCGGTGAATGATGTTGAGCGGCTTGCCCGTCGCGTCTTTTTTGCGGTGGGCGTAGTCGAGGCCTTCACAGACCTTGCCCATCACAAACGCGCTCATCTGCACCGGCATGTGCTTCTTCAGCCGACGGAAACGGTTCTGAATCTGGAGCAGATCTTTGCCCCAGATGTATTCCATCGCGATGAAGTGACTGTCGTCGATTTTGCCCAGCTCGAAGATCTGACAGATGTTCGCGTGATTGAGCTGGCCAGCGATCTTGGCCTCATCAATGAACATCTGGATGAAGTCGGCATCTTCCGCCATCGCCGGCAGGATCTTCTTGATGGCGATGATCTTCTCAAAGCCCTCGACGCCGAATGTCTTCGCCTTGAAGACCTCGGCCATGCCGCCAACGGAGATGCGCTCGAGGAGCAGGTATTTTCCAAAGGGCGAAGGTAGTGCCACGCGCGCTCCTCAGCGTCTTGCTGGTGACCCACTCATGGTTTGGAACAAAATGGACACCTTTTTGCGAAGGTTATCGTATGACAGAAGCGGACTTAGCGTCAATTGCCCCGGGTCCCCAATACACGGCAGCCTCGCGCGGCGTGCCCGGACTTTCACGCACCGACATTCGGCGACACCCGCCCACACTGCACGCCGAAACCCCCAACAGCCGACGGGCCAGTCGGCGCTACAGCCGAGTGCCAATCGGCGCTACAGCCGAGTAGATAGATCGGATGACAGCGATTCCACCGCAGCAGTGACTGCCCGGGCAAAGGCGGTGGCCGGTTGCTCTGCGGAACCAACCATCGTTGGCGGCAACGCCACACTGCGGTCGTAGAGCAGCTTGCCGTCTTGCAGCAAGACCAAGTGGACGCGCCCGCTCAGCATGCCGCCGTGGACGGAAAGGGCATCAAGTCGCGCCATCAGCGTGTGCCGAGCGCTCACCCGCAGCGACTGTTCCAGCGCCTCGAAACCACCCACCAGGCTGTAAAGCCGCGTCGCAACCGCTGGCACCTGCAGCCGGTGCTGCAAAAACCCAAGCAGCGCTTGCTGACCAGCGAGGCCGAGCCCGTAGTAGCCCGGTGGCAGTGAGCCTTGCGGTTCTCCCATGACGCCGACCGCCACGCGAGGACGGCTGCGCGGCTTTTGTTCCGTTTCGCTGTTCGATGGCGACGACGTGCTCGGCGTTGGAGAAGTCGCGGTCCCAGTCGGCGAGGAACTCGTAGCGGCTGGGCTGCTCGACACCGTGCTTGGCGGCGGCAGAGTCGCTGGCAGTGACGTCTCGGCGGCTGGCGGTTGACGTCGACCAGAATCGGGCACCACCAATGCAGCTTCGCGCACCGGGAGCTTCGACTTGGCCGGTGAAGTCAGCAGTGCGCTCGTCAGCTTCAGCTCCTTGCTACCCGCCGAAGCCCCTGTCGGCAGGATCGTCGCAGGCTTGCTATCGACCGGCGGAGACGGAACTTGGAGCGACGCAAGCCGACTCGGACCTGGCGGCGACGGAGTGGCTGGCGGCGACAGCTCTGACAGGAGCTTGGGTCGAAGCTCGGCCACCACTGCATAGACCAAGTCATCGAGGTGCTCGAGATCACCGACCGACTGACTGTTCGCGCTGCGGTAACTAAGCGTCAGTCGGCAGCGCCCAGACCCCAGCTCCTCCAGTCGCGCAGAGACGTTGCCATCCGCATCCGTCTTGCCAGCCTGGGCATCGAGGTTCGCTTCTTTGAGCGCTGCAACCAGCGCCCGTTGCAGCTCTTTCCCGAGTCCTGGCAGCGTCCCTGGCGCGCTCACCGGCAGCACCGACAACGCCGCTGGCCTCTGCGCAATAGCCAGGCGTAGCGGTGCACACAGGCCCACAAAGGCCAGTGCGACACAACAACCGAACGCTGATCGTCGCCGCATGAAGTCAGCCACTATCCACAAGCAAATCGGCAGCAGTCGCCGCTGTCAAGCGCCAGAACGCGAACTCGTGTTCCGAGTCCCTGGCCCAAGCATCCAAAAGCCAATCCCCAGCGCTCCAATTGCCAGAGGCAACAAGGCCCACCGGTTCGTGAGCGATAGCGACGACAGGGACAAAAGGCCGCGCCGCGCCAGGATGACCACTGCCGCATTGTTCGTTGCATGCATCGCGACCGACGTCCAAACCGAGCCACTGCGCTGCACCGCAAGAGCGAACGTCACCCCGAGCACAGCGGTTGGCACCAGCCGACCCCACGAGAGGTGGATGATTCCGAACAAAATTGAGCTGATCAATACGGGCGAAAAGAACGCGCTGGGAGGGCCATCAGGCACCGGCGAAACGGCTGACACAGGCACCGCCCTTGCCAAGTGGCCCAAGATGGCGCCGCGGAAAAACAGCTCTTCGCAGATCGCCGGACAAGCCGCAAATGTCAGCAGATCAATCCACAGCGGGCGCAGGCCACTCGGTGGCACCAGCATCCGCAGCAGTGCTCGCTGCTCGGAGGAAGACAGCGGCACCAGGCGCTCGTAGAGCGGCAACAGCCAAACGCCCAGGAAGTAGAACAGCGAGCCGCCGAGCAGAATCCCGCCAACCAAGAACCGCAGCCGCGCCCAAGAGCCGATCGACTTGGTTGCTTGCGAAGTGTCAGCCGACGGTTCAAGACCGCGCCATCGCAAAAAGAGCCAGGCCGGAAGCGCGAGTCCGAGCAGCTCCGGCACCGTGACCGAAAAAATGACCGCCCACGGGCCCGCCGCCAGATTGCGCAGACCAACCTGCGCAAGCAATGGCCCCACCAGCGTTCCCAGCACAACCAGAAGCAAGAGGCCCACCACAAAGAGCAGCACCACTTCGGTCACCGCTCCCAGCTGCGCCCGGTCCGTTTGCACAGAGCTTCTCCTATCAGATCGCAAGCAAAGCGTGATACGATAAGGTGTGGAAAAAGTTATCGCTCGCTCGCTCCTCCTCTGGGGGTTCATTGGGCTGACATCGCCAGTCGTGCACGCCGCCGAGCCGCCTACAGCCGCCGCCAAGGCCGCTGCCAAAAAAGCGTATGAGCAAGGAACGGCTCACTACAAAAAGGGCGAATGGGACTTGGCCATCGAGCAGTTTGAGCTCTGTTACAAGAACCTGCCGCAGCCAGTCTTCCTCTTTAATATTGCGCAGTCACACAACAAAGCAGGCCGCTCGCAGCAAGCGCTCGACTTCTACAAACGGTATCTGAACGACGCTCCGACGGCCCCCAACCGCGCCGAAGTCGAACAGACCGTCGCCGAGCTGGAGCAGCAGGTGGCTCCACCCAAAGTGGAGATTGTGCAGCTACAGACTTTCCCCGTTGAGGGAACAACCGAGCCAGCTCCCAAAGGACACGTCGCCAAGCAGTCGATCTGGCCCTTCTCGAAGAAGACCTGGATCATCATCGGCGCGGCAGCAGGCGGAGCCGTTGTCCTCGGTACCGTCATTGGTCTCGGCGTTTATTTTGGGACGCGTGGTCCCACAGTCACTGTCTTTGATCCGGTGAATCCATGAGTCACTTCGCTTACCGACTGGGACTGCCGCTATGGGGCACTCTTCTTGCGTTCTCTTCGATCGGCACAGGATGCAGTCCTCCCGACCCATGCCAAGGTCAGAGCTCAAGCTGTCTGACGGTGCAGGTTGAGACGCAGGGTGACCTCAAAGTCGACTTGCTCCGGACGATCTACAGCATCAACGGTGGACCAAGCCAGCAGCAAGGCTTCGCTACCGCCAGCAACGCGGCCACGAGCTTTCCCATCGTCTTCGCACTGCCGCTCGGAGACGGAGGAACTGCACAAGTCGACGTCATCGGCGAGCTAGGCGCGAACCCCATCTTGCGCGGAACCGCCAGCGAGACACTCACCGCCGGTGAGCACAAGCGCGTGGTTGTGACGCTAGGCCGCGACCTGACCAAGCTGCCGTTCGTCGGACCCGAGCCTCGCTATGGGGCGGGACTCGCCGCTGTGCCGGTTTCAGCGCCGACAACACTCGTGATGTTCGGTGGGGTCATCGCCGGGGATCAACCGCTCAGCGAGACCTGGGAATACGACCTCGCGCAAAGCACCTGGCAGCGCGCGATGACCAGCCCGAGTCCGGGGCCGCGGCAGCCACAGATGGTGGCCGATCCAACCGCCGACCGCATCGTGGTTGCGCAAGGTCTTGGCGCCGGTGGTGTCGTACAGCCGGACACCTGGCAGTACATGGCCGCGATGCCAGGAATGCCGCGCGCATGGACGGAGCTCAAGACCATCAGCAACCCACTGCCACCTCGTGCGGCGGCGGGATTTACGATCATCCCCTCGATGACCGGCACGCCCCTGGCCTACTACTTTGGCGGGATCGACGGCACGGGCGGAAACCCACGCAGCGATCTGTGGCGCATGCTGACTCCGAGCATGACAAACTTCGCCACCGTGGCGACCACCGGAGCGCCGGTGATCAAGGGACCGAAGCTGTTGTCAAACCAGACCGATGTGTACCTCGTCGGCAGTGAAGAGACGATGCAGACCGTCGTAAAGGTGTGGCGACTGGATACCGCGGTGACGCCGAACACTTGGGCGCTACTTTCCAACGATGGCGGAGCCCCGCCCTACCGTCAGTCATTTTCCGCCGCAATCGATCCGCAAGGCGGCACGATCGTCGTCTATGGCGGCAAAGGACAGGATGGCTCGTTCCTCTCCGATTCCTATCGCTTCACCATCCAGGGCGCTGCCTGGTCCAGCACGGGTTCTGAACTCAGTCCTCCGCCACGCATCGACGGAAGCATGACGTTCGCAAACGGACGCTTTTACTTGCTCGGCGGACGGGATAGCAACCTCAAGCCTCGCCTCGACAACTGGCGGCTGACCACCGAAGGCTGGAAGCGCTGGCTGTAGTGCCCACGCTGCGCAGCCTTTTCCGTCGCGTTCTTTGACGAGCCTGGTCCGATTTGGCACAGTCGGACCCGTGATCGCACGACTCACCGGCATCCTCGCAGACAAGACCCTCGACAGCGTTCTCCTCGATGTGGGAGGCGTCGGCTACCACGTAGCTGTCTCGCTAAACACCCTGGCCGCGCTGCCTGCCGTCGGAAACAAGGTTGAACTATTCACCCATCTTCACGTTCGTGAAGACGCAATGCTGCTGTTCGGTTTTGCGACCCGCGACGAACGGCGCGCCTTTGAGCTTTGTACCTCGGTGTCTGGCATCGGTCCGAAACTGGCGATTGGATTGCTTTCGGGACTGGACGCGGCGGGACTGTTTGCAGCCGTGGCGGCAGACGACGTGGCTCGTTTGCGCAAAGTGCCGGGTATTGGACCAAAGACTGCCGAGCGGCTTGTCATCGAATTGCGCGACAAGGTTCCGCGGCCAGAAGGAACCCCAAAGCCCACTGGGCGCAATCGTCCGGCCCCCGCGACGGCTGTCCACGTCGGACTGTTTGCAGATGTGATGGGGGCGCTCGTGAACCTTGGCTATCGACCGACGGATGCCGAGCGTGCGACCGAGCAAGCGATTCAGCAGCAGCCGAGTGCGGCCATCGAGACAGTGGTTCGCACGGCGCTGCGAGCCCTACAGCGTGACTAGTCGTCTGATCGCTCTTTTGTGGCTCGGCATCCCGAGTATTGCCAGCGCGAACCCGGTCGCGCAGAGCGAACAGATCCTGTTGGTGCTCAGCGACGGCTTTGATTCCTCACGCGGGGTCTTGTATCGGTTCGAACGGCAAAGGCCGAGCAGGCCCATGGCTCAGGTTGGCAGGCCGCTGCCGGTTTGGCTGGGGCGAAGCGGGTTGGCCTGGCGCAGTGATCCAGGTGCGCCCAATCCGCCGGTGGGCGGACCCAGAAAACGGGAGGGCGATGGGCGATCTCCGGCTGGGCTTTTGTCCATCGACGAAATGTGGGGTTATGCCCAGGCTGCGCCCCGCGCGGTGAAATTGCCCTACAGACAGTCAACCATGCAGGACCGCTGCGTCGATGACGTCGCCTCGCCACACTACAACCACTTGGTGAAGGAAGTGGGCGCTCCGTCGTGGAAATCGGCAGAGCAGCTGCGCATGGCGACGGACCACTACAAATATCTGGTCGTGCTTGGCTACAACCGCGGGCCGGTCCGCCCCGGATCGGGTAGCTGCATCTTTCTGCACGTGGCGCCATCGCCGCAGAGCCCCACCGCAGGCTGTACTGCGCTCCGCGAGACTGACCTGCTCGAGCTGCTGCGCTGGATCGATCCGGCACGCAAACCAGTGCTGCTTCAGCTACCGAAGCAGGCGCTGGCTGCCGCAGTCCAGGCCTGGACGCTTCCAAGACAGCTACTCAACCTGCCGTCACCGACGAAGCCGTAGCACAAAAAGATCAGGTTCCCGTCGCACGCCCGGACGAAGCAGCCATTGGTTCCGCCTGCGTGACATCGTCTGGGACATCACCAAGATACAGATCGCGGACCTGATCATTCATCACCCGCTTGGTCGATTCGCTGACTTTCCACACCGCGTGCTTGGTGCTGTTGGTGTGAAAATCCACAAAACCGAGCACGCGAGAAACCGCCTCGACCCCCATGGTCCCAATTCGATACAGCGCTTCGCGTGGCTTCGCGACGTCGATCTCAGAAAGCGCAAGCCGCGCAATCCGAAACACATTCATCGTCGATACCGAATAGCCTGATACAGAACGCAACCACAAGTGACCAGCGGCAATTCGCCGACGCTGGCGGATGAAGTCGCGCACCGTTTCGGGGCCGTGGTTATGCACGACCGCTTCAGGAACATAAGCCAGTCGATAGCCGGCGTTACAGACCAGCTGCTCAATGCTCGCTTCATCGACCGCGCTCTCGGGCGGAAGGTTGCGAACAATGCCAGCCCGAATCATCACCAGCTCACCCATTTTGGGTGCCTCGAGCGCCACGCGATGATGCATCTGCCATAGAAAGCGCGTCGCTTCGCCGGTAAAGGAGTCGATGCGGTTGGTCGGCACCGGACGCCCGCCGCACATGCCGACTTCGGGGTTGATGAGGAAGCACTGCACCAGCCGCTCGACGACCTCACGAGAGACCAATAGGTCCGCGCTACATACGCAGATGGCATCGACGTGGGGATTGAGAACGCGCAGATACGCGTTGATCGCCGCCACCTTGCCTCGTCGCTCTGGTTCTTCGATAAGGCGAACGGGAACGCCGGGCCGCGCCGCACGCTCACGCACGATCTCGGCGGTTCGATCCGTACAGCCTGAGGCAACAACCACCACTTCGACAACCTTGGCGCGCTTGGTACGCTGCGCCCGAAGCGTATCGAGAAGCTCACCGATGTTGCGCTCCTCGTTGTAGGCGGGGACGGCGATACTAACCCTCATACGGAACCTCGTAAGTCTAAGCGGTATAGAGAAGCAAAACTCGCAAATGGGAATCTATCGCAACCAAGTGGGAACAAATCAAGCCAGCTTGGTGAAAAGGCGGAATTCCCATCCACAATCTAGGCAATTTCAACCAGTTGCGCCAGAACGTGTCGTCAAATAGATGTCACGTTCACTGCTCATTCACGCAGCGTTCACGCCTGGTTCACGGACGCGCGGTCCAGGCCGCCACTGCCGCAAGCTCATCGGCCGTCAGCTTGCCCGTTCCAATCGGTGGCATCGGCGTCGGCATTCCATCCACCACCCGCTGCGCCAATACCCGGCGGTAACGATCCCAGCTATGGTGTGTCGACAGATCGAGGTGTGCACTTCCGTTGGGGAGATGACAGCCTTGGCACTGCCTGGAAAAGATGGGCAGCATGTTCTTCCGCCAGAGCACCAAATCTTGCCCACCGCCGCTCTCCTCACCGACGCGCACAAGCAGGGATTCACCGACGAGCCAGGCATCTCCACTCGACGAACCGATCAACCGAAGTGCCGATGGCGAATCTTCGACAGGAACGATCTGCGGAGGCAGCGCCGCTTGCAAGATCTGGCCATCGCGCAAAAGCGCAATTCCACCGGACAGAAGAACCCACACACCCGACGGAGAAGACGACAGTCCGCGCACACTCTGACCTTCGGGAGCGGCGTAGACCTGCTCGAAATGGTCGCCCCGCTTCTGACATAGCCCCGTATCTGTCGCAGCCCAGATCTGCCCATCTGGGGCACTGGTGACCCACTTCACCGACGGAAGTTCGAGGCGTTCGAGCGATTCGCTGCCGACATCCAAGACGACCACTTGGTCCCCGAAAATACCGACCGCGCGGCCCTGGCTTCCGACGACTGAGTGCAAGTTCAGGTCATACTGCTTGAGCGTGGTTCCATCCGAAATTGCAAGTCGGCCATCGAGCACAAAGCCAACGGACGAACCGCCCAGAGCCGCGACTTCACTCACTGGCTTTCCGGTGAGCTGATATCGTCCCGTCACCTCTTCAACGGTCAGAGGTTGATTCCCACCGAAACGCAGGCGGTACAGCTTCCCATCGTCAGAAACCCCGAGAAGCCACCGACCAGCAAATCCCAGCGCGGGAACATTGGCCGCCGAACGCCAAGAACGCACGGCGCTGTCTCGGCCCAAGGAATCGCCGCCCGTCCACAGCGAGACTCCGTTATCGGAAAAGAGCGCCACGTCGTCGTCGTTTTCGGCAATCGCCACAATCCGCCCCGCGCCGATTGGCGAGGTATTCCACTCAATCGGTGCCACCGCAAGCTCGCCCTCGACGAGTGGTTCGCCCATCGGAACCTCTTTGCTGCAGCCCACCAAAATCCCCAGTGCAGCCAGGGCCCAGGCCGAAAGCCGTACGCTCTTGCGTTGTCGCCCGCTGCCGGTAGCCAGTTTTTCGTTCTGCATCGCTGCGCTCCTACGGCCCTTTTCCGCCCTTCTGGCGACCAAAGAACCCACGCGATTTTGCGCCACAAATTAGGAAAAAAGATTCCCAATCAAGGGACGTTCACCGGTATTTTGCAAGCTCACGTTTTTTCCGTGACGCCTACCAACACGGCAGGAGGCCTTTCGATGCGCAGGGCAGAAGGAACGCTTGTGGGCATGTTTGCTCTCGGCATGGTGCTTTCGGGCAGTTCATGCGAGCAGAGCGCAGCGACGCAGGACAAAGAAGTCCTACCACCCGTCGAGACCGCCGAGCTTCCGCCGCCATTTGAGTCAGTCGGTCCGTACACGTACGTCGGCAAAGTGAAGAGCTTGCTGACCGGGCTTCCACCGACGGACGCAGAAGTCCAAGCGGTGGCGGCGGACCAGACGGCACTCCGCGGCCTTATCGACGAATGGATGAAGACGCCGCAGTTCCGGACGCGGATGCTGGCGTTTTTCGCCAATGCGTTTCAGCAAAACCAGCTAAACCGCGCGAGCCTCGTCGAGATGGCGCCCGATGCACCGATCGGCGATCGCATGCTCGGCAACATCATGGCGAGCTTCCCGCTGACGGTGTGGCAGCTCACGATGGTCGAGGGCAAGCCGCTGTCCGAAGCGCTGACGACAGACCGGTTCATGATGACGCCGCCGCTTCTGACGCTTCTGTCGTTCCTCGACAACCGCCATACCAGCGACCTGAATCGCGGCACCGACTACATCACGACGGCAAATCCGAACTTCAAGGTCACGCTGTCGAACAAAAGCGGGCCGATTGCGCTCGACAAGACGCTCGATCCGCAAGATCCGCTGTTCATGAACTGGTATCTACCCGTCGCAGTCCCGATGGCGTGTGCCGATCCGCTCGTCTACAACCGTGACACGCCGAGGCTGTATCAGTTCCTGTTTGGTGCGGTGAATGCCAGCACCGGCGTCTGCACGCAGTCTTTTGCCGTACCGTCGCAG
This sequence comes from uncultured Myxococcales bacterium, assembly GCA_964437195.1. Classification (GTDB taxonomy): domain Bacteria; phylum Myxococcota_A; class Polyangia; order Palsa-1104; family JAEUJZ01; genus JAEUKA01. The sequence continues at coordinate 37,227 of CAYTGC010000008.1, forward strand.
TTTGCCGATGCGGAATACGATGCGTGGCGGATGGTCAAGATCCGGCAGCCGAAGGCCGCTGAAGCCACGTCGCTGTTTTACGACCTAAAGACAATGCGCAGCAGCGAGGAGCTGGTCCTGCGCGTGCCACGCGTCGGCTTCTTTTCGACGCCAGCGTTCTTTGCCAACTGGGCGACCAATGCGAGCAACCAGGCTCGTGTGACGATGAACCAGACGCTGATCGTCGCGCTGGGGCGCAGCTTCGACGACAGCAACAACACCTTGCCGCTGGCGCTGCCGGCGATGGACAAGGCGCACTCGTCGGACCCGGCCTGCTACGCGTGTCACAAGACGCTCGACCCGATGCGGCAGGTCTTCCGACAGGCGTATACACTGACCTACCACGAGCAAAAAGATCCGGCCCAGACGTCGATGCCGGGCGTGTTCGCGTTCGACGGTGTGAGCAAGAACATCTCGTCGCCCAAAGAACTGGGTCAAGCGATGGCGAGCCATCCACGCTTTGCCGTCGCCTGGACCCAAAAGTTCTGTTACTGGGCAAACTCGGCGTCGTGCAGCGAGAGCGATGAAGAATTCCAGCGTGTCGCGAGGGTCTTTGAATCAAGCAGCCACGACCTAAAAACCCTGCTGCGCGAGCTTCTTACGTCGCCGCTGACGACGGGAACGAGCAACACGCAGACCTTTGCGGATCAGGGTGTGACCATTTCGGTGGCGCGACGCGACCAGCTTTGCAGTGCCATGTCGACGCGGCTCGGCGTGCCAAACCTCTGTGTCCTTGGACGAGCACCGAGCCTGGCTCAGCTGATCCCGAGCGATGGTTTTTCCCGTGGAGGTACCGCCCCGATCTTGGCCACGGACCCAAGCCTGTTTTATCGGGCGGCGACAGAGCAGCTTTGCCGCAGCTTCGCGGATTACGTCATCGACAGCACGGTAACGGGCAAACCCAGCCGCTACCAAAGCAAAATGCCGGATGCCGCAGTGGCCGATATGGTGCAGACAGTGATGGGAATCGTGCCGTCGGATGCGCGCCACGCGGCGCTGCTACAAATCCTGGGCGACCACTACGCCAAGGCGAGCAAGACCGTGGGAATCACTGCTGTCGACGCGCTCAAGTCCACCTTCACGCTGGCCTGCATGTCGCCGACCAGCCTCTCGATGGGTCTGTAAGGAGGTCCGCAATGCACGTTTCTCGACGTGAAGCCATTCTGGGTGCGCTTTTTGGCGCAGGCTCGCTCGGACTGCGGGCGCTGGCGACGGGACTTCCAGCGTCGCTGCTACTCAATCCGCGGGCCTCTTGGGCCGATGCGTGCGCAAACCGAGAGCAAGCGCAGTACCTTATCTGGGCGACGTCAGGTTCAGGCGATCCTGCCAACGCCAATGTGCCGGGAACGTACGACGATCCGGGCATCGCGCACTCGCTCGATCCATCGATGACCCCGACACAGATGACGCTGTCGGGCAAGACCTACACCGCGGCCAAGCCTTGGGCGTCGCTGCCGCAAATGGTTCTCGACCGGACTTGCTTCTTTCACCACACAACGCTGACCAACAGCCACGCCAACGAGGGCAAAGTGCTCAAGCTGATGGGCGCGGTGAAGCGGCAAGAAATGCTGCTGTCGCTCATCACCAAGCACCTTGCGCCCTGTCTGTCGACCGTGCAGGTAGAGCCAGCATCGATAAGCGGCGAGGTGATCACCTTCGGTGGTCGCATCCTGCCAGCCCTGACACCCGTCGGTCTGCGCGACGTATTCGTCAGCCCGAAAGGACCGCTGACCAACCTGCAAGCGATGCGCGATGCCGATCTCGATCGGATAAACGACGTGCTCAAACAGAGCGGCAACAGCGTCCAGCGTAGCTACCTAGACCGAATGGCAAAGTCGAAGTCCGAGCTGCGCAATATCTCGGACAGCTTGCTCGGCAGCTTGGCGACGATTCGGGCCAATGACCTCGACGGACAGCTGACTGCGGCGGTTGCGCTCATCCAGATGAATGTCACGCCAGCGTCGGTGATCTTTATTCCGTTTGGCGGCGACAACCACTCTGACCCCAACCTGTCACGAGAGTCAGCCCAACACGTCAGCGGCTGCGCGGCGATTGCGTCGCTGTGGCAAAAGCTTGCGGCGGCAAAGCTCGACGACAAAGCCACGTTTGTGATGATGAACGTCTTCGGGCGAACGCTTAACCGTCCGCAGCGCATGGGACGAGACCACCTCGGGAACCACCACTGCACCGTCATAAGCGGCAAGCGCGTCCGTGGCAGCGTCGTGGGTGGCGTCATGAAGTCAGGCAGTGACTACGCTGCGACGCCGATTGACTCCAAGACTGGCCTTTCAGCGATGGGAACTGCTGCCGACATTCGCTTCGAGGACACGCTCGGAGCGGTGGGCAAGACCATCGCCGCTGCCGTCGGGCTTCCGAGCGAGGTCTTGAGCGATCAAATCACGACCGGCAAAGTCGTCACCGCCGCTCTCACCTAAAGTCTGCGGCTGGCCCGCCAAGAAGCGGGCGCTAGCCAATCAGCCGCATCAAGCGCTGCCGCTCCAGCTTGACGTCGTCGCCGCGCACCTCGCGCAGTGCCGACGCCACCATGCTCTTTACCATCGTCTTGCGATACGACAGCGACATGTCGGCATGATCCATTGGCTTGGCGACGGCTTGGGCGACTTCCGCGACTTTCGCAATCAGCTCATCGGAGAGTTGATTTCCCGACAGCAGCGCGACCGCATCGGTCACCCAGATGGGACGCGACGACACAGCCCCAAGCGCCAGACCCGCCTGCGTGATCTTTCCGTCGTCACCAAACTGCACGGACGCTGCGACGCCAACCAGCGGAAAGTCAAACGAGCCACGTCGACGCAGCTTCCAGTACGCACTCTTGCGCTGCGGAGCCCGCGAAAAACGTACTGCCGTCAGAAGCTCGTCGGGACGCTTGGTCAGATAGGCGATTCCGTCGTTGAAATACAGGTCAGAGAGAGAGAGTTCGCGGTCCCCGCTGGCAGACGAAAGTACCACTTTTGCCCCGAGAGCCATGAGCGCCGGCGCAGCATCGGTCGATGACACCGCCAGACAGCGCGGACTCGACGTGGCAACCCAGCAAATGTCGCCGTCCTTTTTTTTGCAGTAGCCGATCGCTTTGCGCCACGGCTCGCTTTGGTCGTAGTAGTCGCATCGCGTGTCGAGGCAGAGGTTGCCGCCGATCGTCGCCGTACCGCGGATGTGCACGGTCGCAATCTGCGCCACCGCTTGGGTCAGTGCCCGCGCTTCGGCCACCAGCAGTGGATGCTCCTCGATCTCGCGCAGCCGTACCGCACCGCCCAAGCGGATTTCTCCGTCGGAAACATGGATCTGCTTTAGCCCCGCCAAGTTGCGCAAGCTGAGCAGTCGACGCGGCGTCTGCTGCCGTCGTTTCATGTTGGGCAACAGATCGGTCCCACCCGCAAGCACCGACGTGTTCTCGGGGTCCGCCGCCAGCATGGCCAGCGCCTCAGGCAGCGACTCAGGGGCGAGAAGATGAAATTCAGGAAGCCTCAGCATGTGTCCCCCTAGACGTTCTTGGAGCGCTTGCTCTTGTCGCGGACGACTTCGTTCACCGCTCGACCATCGCCGCCCTGCCACGGTGTCGGCACTTGCAGCGGGTCTGGATACGGCACCGCTGGAAACTCCTTCGGGCCAATCCGAGCTGGCTTGCCCGCGGCTTTCAGCTTGAGCGCCAAAAGGATCTTTTCCGGCGTGATCGGCACTTCGTCAATCCGCACGCCGACTGCGTCAAAGATTGCGTTGGCGACGGCAGGCATGATGGGCAGCAGCGGTCCTTGACCGACTTCCTTGCCACCAAAAGGTCCGTTCGGATCGGGATCTTCGATGAGCTCGGTATCGATCTCGGGCATCTCCAGCGACGTGAGACTCTTGTACTCGAGAATCGATGGCGTGCGATGCACCAAAGCCCCGGAGAGCTTGGGCGGCAGACGACGGAACGCCTGCTCTTCCATAAGTGCTTCACCAAGCCCCATATAGACCGATCCTTCGACCTGACCGCGAACCAGCGTCGGATTGAGCGCTCGCCCAATGTCGTGCGCAATCCAGATCTTGGGGATCACCAGCCAGCCCGTCTCGGGATCGACCTCGACCTCGACGACCGCAGCCGTGTATGAGTAGGTAGGCGAAGGACCGACACCGCCTCCTTTGAACAGCGCCGCCGGTTTTGGTGGTTTGTAGGATCCGACGCTGCCCAAAGTTCCATGCGCAGCCTCCGCGATGACCACAGCCTCACGGAATGACATGCCTTTTTCCGGGGCCGCCGCGTCGAACACACGACCGTGCGAAAACACGAGCTGCTCGACGGGAATCCCCAGCCTTTCGGCGACGGGCAGAGCAATCAGCTCGCGCGCTCTTTCGGCAGCCGCAATCGCCGCGTTGCCCATCATCAACGTCACGCGGCTCGAATAGGAGCCCAAATCCACGGGGGAAAGGTCACTGTCGCCGGTCACAACCTTGACGTCTGCGACCTCGACACCGAGCACTTCTGCGACGCAGGCACACAGCACATCGTCGCTGCCCTGCCCCACTTCCGCCGCGCCACAAAACGCTGTCACCAGCCCCGAGCGGTCGATCTTGAGCTGCACCCCCGAGTGCGGCATGTCGTTGTAATAAATCGGCATGCCAGCCCCGGACAGATACGACGAACAGGCAATACCGACGCCACGACCGTAAGGAAGCTTGCGGTGTTTGTCGGAAAAACTGGATCGCCGCACCACCGAGCGAATACACTCGGCGAGGCCAATCGTCCGCACTTGCAAGAAGTTGGCCGTCAGCGAACCCGGTTTCTCGACGATCTTCAGCCGCAGCTCCGCCGGATCGAGCTTGAGCGCGTCGGCAATCTTGTCGAGCTGAATCTCCTGACCAAACCTCGGCTGCACCGTCCCGTGTCCGCGCTTGGGACCACACGGCGGCTTGTTGGTAAAGACACGACAGCCGTCGAAGCGATAGTTTGGCAGGTGATACGTCACCGTCTGAAGCGCGCCGGTGTAAAACGTGCTCGCGACGCCGTATGAGCCGTAGCCTCCCCCGTCGAGAAGCGTCTTGAGATGCAGTGCGGTGAGAGTACCGTCATTTTTCACGCCGCAGCGCAGCTTCAAAAGCACCGGGTGACGACCACGATGGCAGTAGAACACTTCCTCGCGCGAAAGACAGATCTTCACCGGGCGGCCCAAGAGCATCGCGGCTTTGCAGACGACAATCTCGTGGTTAAACGGATCGGTCTTGCCACCAAAACCACCACCCTGCGGCGTCGCGATCACACGAACCCGAGACGGCGGCAGACCCAGTACTTTGGCGATGGCGCGGTGGGCATAGTGCGGCGTCTGCGTGCTCGACCAAATCGTCAGCTTTCCGTCGGGGTCCAGCGCCGCCACGGAGGCATGAGTCTCGAGCGGGAGATGCGTGTTTCCAGCGTAGTGGAAGACATCCTCGAAGACGTGATCCGCTTCTGCAAAGCCCTGCTCGACGCTACCAAAGGACAGCGATACCGCTTTGTGAATGTTGCCAACATCGCCGTAGTCGTGAATTCGCGGCTCTGCCTTTGTCAGCGCTTCTTCTGGCGACGAAATCGTCGGAAGCGGTTCGTACTTCACATCGACAAACGAAAGCGCCTCTTCAGCCTCAAGCTCCGACGAGGCCACGACCGCGGCGACTGGATCTCCGACGAATCGTACCTTGTCGAGACACAGCGCATGCTCGTCCTGGCTGACCGGCAAAATGCCAAACGTCGTCGGCATGTCTTTTCCGGTCAGGACCAAGTGGACGCCTGGCTGCGCCACGGCCCGGCTGGTGTCGATCGAGACAATCCGCGCGTGCGGCAGCGGCGACCGAAGGAGCCGACAGTGGAGCATCCTCGGAAGCGAAATGTCGTCGGCGAAGCGAGTCTCACCGCTTACTTTGGCACGACCGTCGACGCGCCGACGCGCCTTGCCGATGATGTGCAGAGGCCGCTGGGTCATCGCGGGGCACTCCCTTGGGCCTCGTCGCGCAAGACCGACGCTGCTGCATCAACTGCGTCGAGAATCTGCAGGTAACCAGTACAGCGACAAAGGTTCCCCGAGAGTGCGTCTTTGACCTCGCTGCGGCTCGGACAGGGATTTCTGTCAAGCAGCGCCTTGGCGGTTACCAAGATCCCTGGCGTGCAGTAGCCGCACTGCGCCGCTCCGTGATCGGCAAACGCCGCCTGAAGCGGATGAAGCTCGGCACCACGCCTAAGTCCCTCGACGGTGGTAATCGCACGACCGTCACACTCCATCGCCAGGACCAGACAGGACAGGACAGGTTCAGCGTCGAGTAGCACCGCACAGGCACCGCACTCACCCAGCTCGCAGCCGTGCTTTGTGCCTGTCAGTTGCAAGTTCTCGCGCAACACCTCGAGCAGCGTCAGGTTGGGTGTACACAACGTGTCGTGTCGTTCGCCGTTGACGATGAGGGAAATCGGCTGTTTCACAAACACACTCCTTGCCGGGTTGTTTGGTTTTTCAAAACACAGACGGTTACAGCGGCACGTACAGGCCCAGGTGAGCAAAGCCAGCGCCACAGAACGATGCGCAGCCCGCTACGCCAAGCTCTTCGTTACTGACCAAAGGAATTCCGAACTGATTTCCGACGGCGTCTTGCGCAAACCACATTCCGCCCGATAGCTCGATGGCGCTGCGAGACAGCAGTGCTCCGACGGAACCCAAGCGCGAAAACACCGTCATGCGCCACTTGATTTGCAGCTCGGTCGTCCACGCCGAATAGGTCCCGAGCTTGGGGTCCGAGGTGTACGCAAAAAACGGAGCGTCATTGCCACTCGAATCGGGGGCCGTACCGAACTCGATGCCACGCTCGGAATAGCAGGGAGCGCCGGGAAACACCTTGGGCTGCTCGCCGCAGCTTGAGCGATAGAACGACGCCTCTGCTTGATAAAAATAGGACAGAAGACCGCGTAGCTCAACGGGACCAATCGGCAAATGGAGCACCAGTTCCGGGCTCACGCTCTTGACGCCCCACGAGTCCGCCAAAACGCGCAGCGCCGGGCGCAAGGTCAGATGCGGAACCAGCGTGCCTTCAAAGCGGAACATCTTGTGCGTCGACAGACCGAGGGCATGACGAATCCGCATCCGCGGCAGGTTTTCAAACTCGCGCCGCTCCCCAGCCACAAAAACGGGCCGGTACGGATTGTTCTGATAGCCCGATAGAACGAACAGCTCGTAGCTGAGTGAACCGACGAGCGTCCGACTGAAAACCTGTGACCACGCCGCAATCGCATGGGCCTCGTGCAAGATGCCCATGTTGAGGTAACCGGTTGGCCCGAGTCGCTTGCCCACCGACGAGTGCGTGTAATCGCCGCCAAAGCGCAAGATCGTGTTGTCTTGCCGCAGGCTGATCTTCGTCCGCAGCGACGCGGTATGCGAGAAATAGTCGCTCTCGGTCGAGTAGCCGTAGCCACCCGAAAGTGTCGACTTGCCGACGATCGGAACTTCGAGTCCGAAGCCAATCTCATGGCGAAGCTCGGTAAAGGGCTGATCAGACGTCGCTCCCGCCGCCACCGATGCGGACGTAATCGCATCGAGTCCATACGCACCCGTGACCGACAAGCCACTTGCGGTCTGCTGGCGCAGGTCGACCGTGGGATTTAGCACCCGCGTATTGCGATCGCGCCAGTAGTTGCCACGGAACGCTGCCTCGCCGCTGACGTTTTGCGGCATCTGTTCCGCACGCAGGCCACTTGCTGCGCACAATAGGCCAAGCAGGGTCAGCCGAAACAGGAGGCTCAGTTGCAACCGCATCCTCCTCCGCCCGCGTCATCACCGAAACCGCCTTGCGTGCCGTGCCGGGCATATTCCCAGTGGGCACGGAACTTCACTTCCGACTTGTCGCCAAAGCCCGGCGCCATGCACCGCTCGGCGAGCGCCTCTCGCTGATATGGACGAACGACGGTACAGCCGCCCAAACACAAGAGCGTCAGAAACCCAAGCCGCAAGCCGATGTTCCACATCTCGGCCCGCCTTGTAGCACGCTTTCCTACCTGAGCCCAAGGGGCAACACCGGTCGTTCACATGCAAAGGCGTCGCGCGGACATTGTCGGACCAAATCAAACCCAAAGAGCCAGACCATCCGGCGGAGATTCTGTAGATTTCTGAAAACCCGGCGTGTTACGATGGAAGCTGTTTTTAGCAAGCTATGAAACCCCTAAAGCATCTCATGATGAGCAGGGCGTA
>CAYTGC010000009.1:0-43839 GCA_964437195.1 uncultured Myxococcales bacterium
ATCAGCTCTGTTCCGCCCTCACCACCGCACATCAAAGCGGAATCATTCATTGCGAGACGGTCGCAATTTCTAAAGAGTGCTTGTGTTTTGATTATGTGTGACCACAGAAGCTGACAGGACGACCCGAACCAAGTACTTCCACCGCGCGCGCGTTTCAATCGCACGTCGGCAGAGCGAAGGACAAGTCAGAAAACGTGACCAGATGCGTGGTGTAGTCGGCAGGCCGCGGGCCCCGGTTCGTTCAGAAGTTCAGCGGGGAGTGGCTCGGGTGTTTTTCTTGGGCGCAAGCGGGAGTGGATCGAGATCACTCCAGGTAAGGTCCAGCTCTGGAACCGAGAGGAGCTGCTCGATGGTTCCAAGCTCTGGGTGACTGCGGAGTGTCTCGATGTTGCGAATGGTGGTCACGGACAACTTGCTGCGTTCGGCAAGCTGCTGTCTGCTCAGTCCTCGGGATTCCCGTTTTTCGCGCAGCAAGCTGGCAAATCGGCGTCGCCACTGCGGACTGTAGCTGTAGCGGCGACTGCGCAGCGGGCGGGCCGCGATGGGAGTCAGCACATCGCAGACTTGTTCGATGCTCCTGAGCGCATCTCCCAAGACCGCCTGTTGGGCATCCGCACCGCACCTTACGACATCATACAGCTGAGCCGCCGCTTCACTGAGAAGTCGCTTTGCATGCCAGGCCGCATGCCGTCGTCGCGCTTCTCGCGTGGAGTCCTTGGGAAGAGGTGCGCCGCTCGAAGTCTGCATGTCTTGGAACTAGCAAAGAAGCGACCCGAGACCGCACTTTACCTGTAACTTTTTCTTACTTTACCCCTGATGGGCTTGGCGGGCGGCGACGGGAAATGGTCGAATCTCGACGGGGGGATTTTTCTCTGTCGGTGGTAACGACTTTGCCCCTACTTTTTGGCCAACCCTTGGGCTCGGAACCGCTCCCGCGCTTGGTCGATCATGACCCTTGCTGTGGCTTCGTCATCGACGATGTCGATGGGAATCTTGGTCCCTGTGACCAGCTCGACTGCGCGAGATACAAGCAGGACGGCTGTGCGGCTTAGCAGATTTCCACCAAAGATCACCGTGTGGCTGGGAAAGATCTTTTTCCGCAGCATATCGGTCTGGTACTTGCGGGCAGCGGGAGTCGACTTTCCGGCGTTGGTGTTGTCCGCTAGAACCAGCGCATACCCAAACTCCTCGTAGACCTTCTGACAGATCTGGAACATGACCTTCATGTCGGCCAGCGACGTGGGGCCGCATGCGCGCATGAACACCACATCACCAGCCACCGAGGTTTCTGTGTGGATCTGTTCGTCTTCCGAAATGGTCTTCCCGCCAAGGACTGCACTAGCCATCCTCGTCATCCTCCACTTCGGTTCCGTCGTGCGCTTGGACTGGGTCGTTTGCGGTGTATTTCACCGCGCAGCCGTCGCAGTACGTTTTTCCTGTTCGGACGTGATAGGTAGCTGTCTGTCCTTCTGCGATTTCACAGCCGCAGTCATCACAGACAGACCCCGCGCTAAGCACCAGTCTTTCGTAGCCTTCGAGAGGAAACACCAGGCCGGGGATCTTTTTGGGAACCGGCTTGTCTTTCACGATCTGCTTGCGGAACGCTTCGTTAAGCGTCCGCCACTGCGCGATGCTCTGTTCGCTGAGACCGTGCCTTCGCTCTACCTGCGCGAGCAGATCTTCGCGGTAGTTGAAAAGATCGTCGGAAATCACCATCCAGTGATGGGCATTCCGCGGTCTCTCACCAAAGTAGACGCGCTCTCCGGTGAGAATTTCGTACATGAAATTGTACTGTTTTTCGATCAGCCGCTGCTTGGTAACGTCTCGGAAGAATGGGCTGAGTCGCGGGTCCGCAAAGGCGAGCGTGTAAAACTCGGTCAAGATTGCGGTGAGCCTTTCACCCTGATCAAGCGCGGCCCAAAGCTCTGGATTCGGCGCGAGTGCTCCTCGACGGACTCGCTTTCTGCTGTCTGCACACTCGGACATGCTAGGTCCCCTCCCACCGTCCGATCACCAAGATCTTGATCAAACGGTATCACAAATTTGTGACGGGAAATGCGATCGGGGAAGGGTGTTTTTCTGCCTACAAATATGAATCTCTAAGAATGCGTATTTTATGTGTTTGTCGTCGGATGGGCGCGTAGGGGAGGGCGTTCGGAGCTGTGATTATTCCCCAGCTTCGGTTACGAGGTCGGATGGTTTCGGGCCACCAAATTCGCGGTAGCGCAGGAGCAAAAGGAGTCCCGATGTGATTCCCAATACCCCGGCAGGTAGCTGCCCCGTTTCCGGCATGTGCCAGTTTTCCACCGCCGCGTAGATCGCGACGAGCGATAGCAGCACCGCCGGAAAAAACGCCCACAGCTTCCGGCTGAACAGGCCCGCCGCGATGAGCATGCAGCCAAACATCAGCGACCCGTAGGCGAGCAGGTCTTTCGCCATATCGCCGCCGCTCTTGTGGATAAACGGCGCCCGGAGCACCGCGAAGCTGAGGGTGGCAGCAAACAGGACGAAGGTACAACCCGCGATGTCAGGAGCAACAGTTCGACGAACAGACATGGAAACAGCCTACCTTGGACGGCTCGTCCTGTCAGCTAGGCTCGTTGCTGCTTTCGCACAGGGAAAACTCGGCGCCCTGTGGATCGTGGCAGACCGCGACTTGCGGACCGAGTGGAGACCGGCACGGGCCGAAGAACACCTCGCCGCTGTGGGCTGCCACAAGCTTACAAGCCGCAGCAAGATCGGCGACGGAAAAATAGAACGCCCAGTGGGGATGCACCGTTTGACGATCCTTGATGCTCAGGGCTGCTCCGCAGGGTCTTTCGCCTGCTCGCCATGAGAAGGTGCGATAGGGCCCAATGCCGTTGGGTAGATCGACAACTTCCGTCGGATGCCAACCGAACAGCGAAGCATACATTTCCAGCGCGGGCTCGTCGTCGCGTACGTGCAGATCGTGCCACGCCACCGCTCGGCTGCGTCTCGTCGCATCCGTCGATAGGGCTACCATCGCGCCATACGGATCGCGGAAGGCTGCCCGGGATCCATGTGGTCGAATTCGCACAGGTCCACGCTGCTCGCCACCCAAGGCCTTCAGCCGCTCCTGCGCCGCATCCAGGTCGTCGACCAGAAGGTGCCCCAGCCAGTGTGCGGGCGCGCCACGCCGACGAGCCTCATCGGGCAGCACAGACAGCTCTGCAACCGCTTCACCACCCCGGGTCAGAAACACACCCTCGTGATCCGCTTGGGCATCACAGCCCAAAATGGTTGCGTAGAACTTCTGGGCCGCCGCGACATCGGGCGCGCGGAGCTCAAACCACGTGAACATACGTACCGACTAGAACGGAATGTCGTCTTCCGCCGCAAAGTCCGCGTGCTCTGCCGCCATCGGGGGCGCTTCTGCGGCGGCTGGGCGAGCATAACGACCACCGCCACCACCGCCGCCGCCGCCGCCGCCTCCTCCTCCTCCTCCTCCGTACGCCGGCTCCCGAGAATAACCACCGCTGTCACGAGAGTAGCCACCGCCTTCGCGGGCTCCCTCTTCCCGCGCGCCGCCACCGCCTCCCAGGAAGACGACTTGGTTGGCCACGATCTCGGTCATGTACTGCTTTTTGCCCTCTTTGTCGTCCCAAGAGCGCGTCTGCAGCCGACCTTCGACGTAGACCTGCCGTCCTTTTTGCAGAAACTTCGAGCAGTTTTCCGCCGTCTTGCCCCACACCACGATGCGGTGCCACTCCGTTCGTTCCGCGGGTTGGTCGTTGCGATCGCGGTACGTCTCGCTGGTCGCCACCCGCAGCTCGCAGACCGGCTGTCCCGACGGTAGATACTTTAGCTCGGGGTTTGCCCCAAGGTGTCCGATGACGATGACTTTGTTCACGCTACCAGCCATGAGGAGTCCCCTTTACTTGCTAAAATCGATTCCCAAGATCTTGCCGAGGAATGCCAGCCGATCTGTCGCTTCGTCGATGCGCTTGGAGGTTGGCTTGCCTGCTCCGTGACCAGCGCGCACGTCGATGCGGATCAGTGTTGGAGCGGTTCCTTTTTGTGCTGCTTGAAGCGCCGCGGCGAACTTGAAGCTGTGACCCGGAACCACGCGATCATCGTGGTCCGCAGTCGTCACCATCGTCGCTGGATAGACCGTTCCGGGCTTGATGTTGTGATAGGGAGAGTAGGCCCGCAGCGCTTTGTACTCTTCGGCATTGTCGGAGCTTCCGTAGTCATCGATCCACTCCCAACCGATCGTGAACTTGTGGAAGCGAAGCATGTCCATCACACCCACTGCTGGGATTGCCGCGGCAAACAGCTCGGGCCGCTGGGTGATGGCCGCACCGACGAGAAGTCCGCCGTTTGATCCGCCCGCGATCGACAGCTTGTTGCTCGATGTGTACTTGTTGGTGATGAGCCATTCCGCAGCACCGATGAAGTCATCAAAGACATTCTGCTTGCGTAGCTTCGTACCCGCGCGATGCCACTCTTCGCCGTACTCTCCGCCGCCGCGCAGGTTCACGTAGGCGATAAGTCCGCCGTGTTCCATCCACACCAGGTCGGCGACGCTGAAGCCGGGCAGAATCGAGACGTTGAAGCCGCCGTAGCCGTACAGGTATGTTGGACTCTGTCCATCCTGCTTCATTCCCTTTTTCGCAGTCAGGAACATCGGAATCTTGGTTCCGTCCTTGCTTGGGAAGAAGACCTGCTTGGTCTCAAAGTCTTGCGGATTGAACTTGAGCTGCGGCTGTTTCCAGACCTTGCTCTCGAAGGTGGTCAGGTCCAGTCGGTAGATGATCGCCGGAGTATTATAACTCGTGAATGCGTAATATGTCTCTTTGTACGCCCGTCGACCACCGAAGCCCATCGAGGTTCCGAGCCCCGGCAACTGCACATCGCGCAAAAGCTTGCCGGTCAGATCAAACACCTTCACCTGCGTCGTCGCATCGTGCAGGTACGTCGCCACAAACGAGTTGTTTACAAGCGAGACGTGCGTAAGTGTGTCCTGTGACTGAGGAATCAGCTCCTTGCGCTCTGTCGGCTTGCGAACGTCGATCGCAATCACCTTTGCTTTCGGGGCCGATAGGTCGGTCTTGAAGTAGAACACCGGCCCGTCGTTTTCGATGAAGGTGTATTCCGCCTCGAAGTTGCTGATGAGCTCGACAAACTTGGCGCCCGGTTGATCGAGCGGCTGATACAAGATGCGGTACTTGTCATCGGTTCCCTTGGCCACCGTGACGACCAGGTATTTTCCGTCGTCGGTGACCTGGGGAACGAACTGCCACTCTTTGTGCTGCTTGTCTTCGTAGACCAGCGTGTCCTTCGCCTGCTCCGTTCCCAAGCGGTGGTAATACAGCTTGTGGAAGAAGTTGACGTCTTCGAGGCTCTTGCCGGTGTTCTTCGGCTCATCGAAGCGCCCGTAGAAAAAGCCCTTGTTGTCGCGCGTCCAGGCCACACCCGAAAACTTGATCCACTTGATCACGTCGGGCAGATCTTTGCCGGTCTGGACATCGCGGACGCGCCATTCTTGCCAGTCTGATCCCGCCGCCGACAAACCGTAGGCCATCAGGTTGCCGTCGCGGGTGATGTTGATCCCGGCGAGCGCGACCGTTCCGTCTTTGGCCAGCGTGTTTGGATCGAGCAGCAGCTGCGGCTGCGCATCGAGGGACGTCAGCGTATACAGCACACTCTGGTTCTGAAGCCCTGTGTTGTAGCTGTAGAAGTAGCGATTCCCTTCCTTATGCGGCGGCGAGTACTTTTCGAAATTCCACAGGTCCGTCAGGCGCTGCTTGATCTTGTCGCGACCGGGGATCTTTTCGAGATACGAAAACGTGACCTTGTTCTGGGCCTCGACCCACTGGCGCGTCTCTTCGGAATCGAGCGACTCGAGCCAGCGATAGGGGTCTTTGACCTTTTCGCCGTGATACTCGTCGACGTGATCGACGGTCTTGGTGGCGGGATAGGTCAGCTTGGGCTCGGCTTTCATTGGCGTCGCTTTTGCGGCTTTGTCGGCGGCCTTCGCCCCAGTTTGCGGAGGCAGCGCCCAGACCAAAAGTCCGACGGAAAGGAAGCCACCCAAGGTGACAAAACGAAACGGATGCCTTGCGATCGAGGAAAACATGGCGGCGGACTATAGCCGAAAAATTTGGCCGTAACCGCAAACTTGTGCTTCCGTGCCGCCTCATGGGGATTCGGCTCGCCGACCTAAACCCGCCGCAACAGAAAGCGGTGATCACCACCGAGGGACCGCTCCTTGTCCTGGCCGGTGCAGGCTCGGGCAAGACGCGCGTTATCACCTATCGGATTGCGCATCTGCTCGAAAAGGGAGTCCGTCCCGAGTCGATCCTGGCGGTCAGCTTTACCAACAAAGCCGCCGACGAAATGCGCGAGCGTGTCGATCGTTTGTGTGTCGGTGGCGTTGCGCGGGGCGTGATGCTGTCGACATTTCACGCACTGGGTCTGCTGATTTTGAAGCAGGAACAAGCGGCGCTGGGAATGCCAACGGGCTTTTCGGTCTATGACACCTCGGATCAGCTTGGGGTGATTCGCGAGATCTTGCGACACGCACACCTCGACGGGCGGAAGCTGGATGTGAAGATGATCCAGAGCCGCGTAAGTCGGGCCAAAAATGCCGGGCTCACTGCCTCCGATTTTGTCTCTCAGGTTCGTCGGGCGCGGTTTGTCAGCGAGTACGATGGCTTCACCGCAGAAGTGTATCCGCGCTATGTCGAAAAAATGCGGGCGCTTCATGCGCTGGATTTTGACGATCTTCTCGTCGAGACACTGCGGCTCTTGCAGGAAGATGAGCGGGTCCGGAAGCGCTGGCAGAGCCGCTTCCGTTACCTGATGATCGACGAGTACCAGGACACCAACCAGTGCCAACTGGCGCTCCTGCGGATTCTGTGCGAGCAGCACCGCAACCTCGCTGTGGTCGGTGATGATGATCAGTCGATCTATGCGTGGCGCGGGGCCGACAGTCGCAACATCTTGCAGTTTGAAAAGCAGTTTCCCGGCGCGCAGGTGATAAAGCTCGAGGAAAACTATCGCTCGACGGGCGGAATCCTCAAGGCGGCCAACGCGGTGATTGCCAAGAACAGCGCGCGACATGCCAAGACGCTGTGGACGCAGCGCGGGGATGGCGAGCCGATTCAGATGGTGGTTGCTCCCGACGAGGATGCCGAAGCAGAGTTTGTCGCGTCCGAGATCGATGCGCTGGTGATCTCGGGCAAGTTTGATCTGCGCGACATCGCGATTCTGTTTCGCACTTCGCGGCAGCTAGAGCCGATTGAGCAAGCGCTGCGGCAGGCCCGAATCGAATATCACGTCATCGGTGGGCAGGCGTTTTTTGATCGCAAAGAAGTCAAAGACGCGATGGCCTATCTGAAGATGCTGACCTATCCACACGACGAGCTTTCGCTGCGGCGCGTCATCAACTATCCGCCGCGCGGAATCGGACCGCAAGCGATGGAGGCGCTGTCTCAGCTTCACCTAGCGGCACGGAAGCGCAAGCACGATACGTCGCTGTGGGAAGTTCTGCGGGATCTCTGTTCGCAAAAGAGTGGCTCTCTGGATCTGTTTGAGGAGGACTCCCAAGCACCTTCCCATGATGCGCTTCCGCCGCGTGTCATGTCGTCGCTGTTTCGCTTTGTTCGTACCCTTCAAAAGTATCAGAAGCTGTATGCGCAAGCCGGAGGCGGGAAGCTCAAAGAGATCGCGGAAGAGCTTTTGCGCGAGCTAAATGTTCACGATGATCTGGTGCGGGCGGGACCGACGATGCTTCAGTCCGAGCGGCGGCTGCGCAACCTAAGCGAGTTCCTTTCCAGCATGCAGCGCTACGCGGAAAAAGCGGGGCCGGACTTTGACATGCTGTCGTACCTAAATCGTCTGTCGATCTCGTCGCAGGATGAAGATGTGGATGATTCCTTGCGCGACGAGGTGACCCTTTCGACGCTGCACGGTGCGAAAGGTTTGG
Organism: uncultured Myxococcales bacterium; assembly: GCA_964437195.1. Taxonomy (GTDB): domain Bacteria; phylum Myxococcota_A; class Polyangia; order Palsa-1104; family JAEUJZ01; genus JAEUKA01. Next base: position 7,952 of record CAYTGC010000009.1, read on the forward strand.
AATGGAAAGTGGTCTTCTTTGTTGGCTTGGAAGAAGAGATCCTGCCACACAAGCGCTCCCTTGCTCCGCGCGAGGCCGATCATACGATTGCGGCACAGCGTTCGTCAGAGCCAAGCACCGACGGAGAAGACCAGTCCTCTGACATCTCGGAGGAACGCCGTCTGTGTTACGTAGGAATCACGCGCGCGCGGCAGAAGCTTTATATCTCGCGGGGTGAGATGCGCGCAGGCTGGCCCAAGAATCCGAGTCGCTTCCTCGACGACATTCCCGAAAAACTCACCGTGCTGCGTGATCTGGAAGGACCGGCCCCCAAGCAAGATCCGCAAGATGAAGAAGCACTCATCCGATCGCTCATCGCCCAGTCGCTGTCGGTATCGGAGTAGCTGCGGACGGTCTGCATTTTCGACTGCGGATTTTTGGGGTCTGAGGCTACACTCTTGTGGCCATGGGCCGGTCGCAGTCTTCACCATCGGGGGACGAGAAATCGTTCTACAGCGATGCCTACGTGAATGTGCTGCTCAGCCATCAGTCACGCTTGATTCGTCTTGTACGGACTTCGCAGGCGTATCCCGATTTGGCGACGCTCCTGTCGTCCTATGACAAGGTGATTGAGGCAATCGGTCGCTGCGGTCGAAGTGGTCGGGCGCTGCTCGTGGATACGCGAGCACCGTCGGGACGCAATGACTCGTGGTTTGAACAAGGTATGGCCGACGTTCGTCCCCGCATCGATCGCGGTTTTGCGCGGATTGGCGTACTGACCGTGAGTCGGATCGGGGCCTTGCAGATTCGTCGCTGGGTCAATGAAGACGGAATCGAACGGCTGGCTGGGTGCGACGAAGACTTGCTGGTTGCAGAGCTGCTTAGTGGACTCCCACCACTCCCCCGATTGCGACTGTAGTGGGCAGCTTGGATCCGTCGCTGCCTTTTTCATCTCGCGGGGCCGGATACTGCTCGGCTAGTTCTTTGGGAATCCTCTGCGACTGGGCAATCTGTCCATACACCGGAACAGCGCGGCGCGGCTTGCGGGTCTTTTTCGGATCACTTGGATCGACTGCATACAGACCCATCTTCACGTTCATTCCGTGGTTCCATTCATAGTTGTCCATCAGCGTCCAGTAGAAGTATCCCTCGACGGGAATTCCATCTGTGATGGCGCGCGAAACCCAGGTGAGCGATCTCACAACCCAGGACGCTGCACTTCCTGAATCGGCGGCATCTTCGACGCCGGTCTCGGTGACCATGAGCGGAATCCCAAACCCTTTTACAGAGTCGAGAACTTCATACAGACCGCGCGGGTAGTTCCAGTCGTAATCGACGGTCAGCACGTTGAAAGTCAGAAGAGGGGAGAGCTGGGGAAGAAACGATCGCGAGCTTCCTTGCACCAGATTGCGCGCGTAGTAGTTCACGCCCAGAAAGTCCATGCGCCCCGCCAGATCCGCTCGATGAATCGTTTTTCCGTCGAGATTTTGGTCTAAGTCACCCTTGATGGTTGCGTTGAGGAAGACCCGATTGATCAGGTAGTCAAAGTTCTTTGTTCCTTCCACATCCAGCGGATTTTGGGGATCGGCGGGTGCGACCGCTTGCAGGTTGTACACCAGTCCGACCCGTGCTGACCGTCCGTCACCGTCGGCGTCAGCGGTGTCTGCCGCTTTTAGCGCATCGTACATTCTTGCGTGTCCTTCGATTTCAGCGACAAGGACTGCGCGCGCCGCATCGGTCTCTAACACCACGGCAGGAGGATGGGTCCGCTGCTCGGTTTGGAACAGATATCCAGCAATGATGACGGCAGTAAATGGCTCATTTTCCGTCGCCCAGTCATCGACTTCGGCACCAAACTCCTTGCCCAAAAATGCCGCGTATTTGGCCGCTTCCCTAAGGATCCGATCTCGATCGAGCCAGCCGCGATTTTTGCAACCGGCGAAGTCTATGTGACACCCGTAGGCATCGTGAATCCACGACGGCAGGACATAGTGAATCAGCGTGACCAGCGGCGTCATCTTTCGCTTTTTCAGCTCGGAAAACACGCTGTGGTAAAATGCGAGCGCTTTCGGATCGGCGGCTTTTCGCAGGGCTTCGTAGCCTTCGATTCCGTCGGTGGGTTTCGGAAACACGCGACCCCACTCGATTCCCAAACGCAGCGCATTGTTGTGGAGTTCATCGGAAGCCCGCGCGATGTCTTGCGGGTAAAGTTCATAAAAGCCGGGACCGCGCGACGGAGGATCGCCGCTCAAGTACAGATTCTTCTTCGCGACAAGCTCGGGACGGGTGACATAGTCTGTCCAATCGGAAGGGAACTCACACTCGGTGCGAGCGACGGAAGGACAGCCCATTTCGACCTGGAATCCGGCGGTGGCAGAGCCAAAGCGGAAGCCCTTCGGAAAGGTCAGCTCCTCAACCTGAGAGGAAGAGTCGGGGCCACTGCATCCCATGATAACGGACAACAAACAACAGCCAACGACAGACGGTATCCGCATGCGCGGAGTGTCTGCCAAGCTACGAGACAGAGTCCAGAGGGAATGCGGACGGTTAGCGTTTCCCGAGCAGCGCTTTTTTGATGTCTTCGAGATCGGCTTGGCTGTGCGCCAGTTCGATGCGGGTCGTCTCTAGTTCGCGAGTCAGCTCGGCGATCCGAATGAGGGCAGGCTTTACCGCAGCTTGCAGCTCTAGCTCGCGCTGATCGCGTTTCTTGAGAATGTCGGTCAGTCGTTCAATTTCTTTGCGCAGGCCGCCTTCGCTGGAGATTCGCGCAGAGTCCTTGGCTTCCAGCTCGGCGATGTTCGTCTTGAGCTTCTCGAGCTGCTTCTGCGCCTCGATCAGCTTGGCGCTCAGCTCGTCGGCGCGAGGATCGGTCTTGGTCGACAGCCGATCGCGCAGCTCCTTGCCTAGCTCGTCCACTTTGGCGGACAGCGCTTCTTTGTCTTTGCCCAGGTTGGCGATCACATCGTGGAGCCGCTCGACCTCATCTTGCGCTTCGTTGCGCAGTCGCTTGGCCCGTTCTTCCGATTCCTGGGCGAGGCCAAACTCTCGTCGCAGCATCGCTTGCTCGTCGATGAGCTGCTTGATCTGCCCGCGCGCTTCCGTCAGCGCTTGACTGGTCACGGTCATCAGCGACAGATCCGGTGCCTCGTCGGTGCTGGGCTTTTCGACGAGCTGGATCTGCAGTCCGGCGCAACGCACGATGTCATGCGTCTTTAGCGTCTCTTGCTTGATGCGCCGACCGTTCAGCAGCGTCCCGTTGTACGAGCCAAGGTCGCTGACTTCATAGCTGGCATCTTCTCGACGGCGAAAGACCAGATGATGCCGCGACAGGCGACGATCATCGGTGCGAAGCGTGTTGTCTTTGGCGCGTCCCACGCTCACCGGCTGGCTGCCCATGTGCAGCTCTACGGTAAGCCCCTCCTCGGTGGCGATCACAAGACTTGCAGACATAGCCGACATCATATCGTGCCGGCCAGATGCTTTGGAGCGGGCTGTGCGCTAGTGCCTGCGGATGAGTCGTCCCCGACGGCGAGTGCGCTGGACTTGGCTTTGCCCGAGCCCATCGTAGACCACCGCACCATCGACCACCGTAAGCAGGATCTTGCGCCGCGGAAGATCTGCAGGGGGCGGCTCTTTGTCATCGAGCGACAACTTCCCTTCGAGCACCGTCAGATCGGCGAGCATTCCGACCGCCAGTTTCCCGATGCGATCTTCGGCAAAGGTTGCATAGGCTGCGTCGCTGGTGAACAGGCGAATCGCTTCGCCCACGGACAACGCATCACTCGGCGGTTTGCTGCCTTGTTTGGCCGGTTGGTTTTTCCAGATCGCTGCATCCAGTGCAAGTCGCGGATCGGCTTCTTCGACGGGAAAATCGGATCCACCAGCCAGATGGGCGCCCGAGTCGAGCAGCGAGCGCCACGCATAGGCCAGCTTGATCCGATCGGGGCCCAGGCGTTGGGTTGCCCACGGTGCATCGCTTGGCGCGTGCTGCGGCTGCATCGACGCGATCACTCCGAGCGACTGAAACTGACGCTGCGCAACCACCTCGTCGCTCACCACTTGGACGTGTTCGATGCGGAAGCGCGCGTTGCGGTCCGCCGAGACTCCGGCTCGACGGTAAGCATCAAGGACCAGATTCACAGCGCGATCCCCGATCGCATGCGTCGCGAGCTGGTAGCCATGGACCAGCGCCCAGCGCGCCATCAGTTCGATGTGGAAAGGTGAGGTCAGCAAGAGGCCGCGGTTTTGAGGATCGTCGCTGTATGGCTGCTCGAGCGCCGCACCCCGCGAGCCGAGTGCGCCGTCCATGAACAGCTTGATCCCGCGCAGTGTGAAGTGACCGCTGTGCTCCGGTGGGCCGAGGCGCTGCGCCAGCCGATCTAGCTCGGCTCGATAGGCCAGCGAGTGCGGGATTTGCTGTAGCTTCGGTGGGATGGGATCTTCTGCGTAAGCGTACACCCGGAGCGGCAGCCGACCCTGCTCGGCCAGTCGGCGATAGGCAGCGACGGCATCCATCCCGAGTCCCATCTCGTGAACAGAAGTCAGCCCTCTTGCGACCACATAGCCTGCGCCTCGGATGATCGCAGCCTCTAGATCCTTTCCAGAGGGCCTTGGCAAGACCCGCTCGACGAGATCCATGGCATTGTCAACGAGCACGCCGGTCGGTTCGCCACGCTCGTCGCGCAGGATTCGGCCACCCGATACCTCTGCCGTCTTGCCATTTATCCCAGCCAGTGCGAGCGCCGCAGTATTGGCCCAGCCCGCGTGTCCATCGATGCGCCGCAGCCAGACCGGATGTCCTGCCGACGCTTGATCGAGCATCTTGAGCGCCGCTCGATCAGGAAAGTTCGGGGGTGAAAAACGATTCTGATCCCAGCCTCGCCCGAGGACGAATTGCTCGCGCGCGGTGGAATCCTGTGCCGCTTTGCCGACAGCCTGCGCGATCGCGTCTGGCGAAGAAAGACCACGTAGGTCCAGTGCACCGAGCGACATTCCGAGGCCGACCAGGTGAGCGTGCGCGTCGGTGAGACCAGGCAAAACTGTTACTTCTTGGTTGGCCGCTCCCGCCACGACCCTGGTGTGTGGACCGACAAAGGGCGCTGCACCGGTCTCCTCTCCGACGTAGACGATTCGGCGATCACGAATCGCGACCACCGTCGCTGTGGGCCTTGCGCCGTCCATCGTGAGGACATGGGCTTTTTGGATCACAAGCTCTGCGGGTTGGGCCGACGCCGAGCCTGCACCGAGGAGCAAGCTGCCCCCAAGTGCCAGCCGAACCAGAGAGCGCGATGACAACAGTGTCTTTGGCTGCTTCTTCATGCGACGCGACTGCCATACCACAGCCGCAGGTCAAAACGCGAGGTTAGCCGTCGCAGCGGAGCCGGGCTAGATCGGGTGGGACGGTCAGCGTGTCACTTTGGACGCAGCTGTCGGCGGTGTAGTAGGTGATGCCGCGGTAGGCTTGGCAAATCGGTCTGTTGGCGGCCATTGGATCGGCGCAGCGGCACAGAAGCTCGAGCCGACCCTGCGGATAGTCGATGGTTGTGTACAGCCGCTGCAGCACCGACACTCCGATGACGCCATCGATCTGCGCGGAGAGGTTGCGCAGGTCGGCATTCGCAGACTGAATGAGCGCGGCCGAGTCGGGGACCACCACCGCGTCGAGCGTGTCAAAGTTTCCTGGTGCGCGAGGGCCGCCGAGCTCCGCATTGGCGGCAACCGGGGAGAGCCGATCGTTGCAGGCGAGATCAGAGTCTAGCCCCGTATATCCACAGCGACGCCCGAGCAGCGCCGGATCTCGCCCCAGATTCCTGAGGCACACCGAGCGGTGACATAGCTGCTGTGCGGTTGCCGTTGGTGAAGCCGGTTGCATGGCCCAGCGCTGCCGCCGACTGCGGGCAAGCTCGTCGCAGGGCGAGAGCTGTCGCTGTTTGGCGACGAGTGCCAGTGCGGCGTGCTGCTGGTCTCCAAGCTGGATTCGGCAGCCCTGATCGGGCGAAGCGACAATGGGCCCCACTTTCGGCTTTCGCACATTGAGTCCGGGTAGCTCGATCGCGACTTGATCCTTTGGCGAGTCACCGCATGTGCACTTCTTGTTTCCGAGCCGTCTGCACGCTGTCTCCGTCAGCACCAGCTCGGGCACCGCTGTCGAGACCAGAAATCGCATGTTGGTGCCTGACACTTCGTAAGGCGGTTGCCTCAGTTTTCGGTCTTCCGCAAGATCGCCGAGCTGTCTACTCTCGTCGTCGGAACACTGCCCGGCTTGAAGCTGGCGAAGCAGTGACTCCTGGTCCGCGAGACGAGACAGCAGTTCTTCGTCCCGGTTGCCGCTCATCTCATTGTCGGTAATTTCTCTGACCACCTGCCTCAGCGCCGCATCAACATTTGTGTCATCCATGCACGGACTTGGCGTCGGACCAGACAGCGGATCACCATATGGTTCCAGGCACACGCCGACGGTGACGCGGGTCGGTGGATACTGGATTACGGTGTCCGCAAGCTGCACGGCCAGTTCGCCACCGAGCGCCTTGAAGGGAATGACCGCGCGATCGATTCGGCACCACGTCGCCAAGTCGCCCCGGGCAAACTGAGCCGTCGCGCCGCTTGCGGAAAACCGTAGCTCCATCGAGTAGTTGAGGAGCTGATCGCCGCCGAGCACGCCACCGAGCGGCACCTTGGGTGAACCACCCCAGCGAAGCCAGAAGTGCTCAACCGAGAGGTCGCTGCGAACCACCGGAACGTCGCAGCGCAGAAGCTGGGTTGCTCCGCTGCCACCGCTCGTGAGCGCTGCACTCAATCCAAGCTGGCCGTGGGGAAACTGGCGTGGCGTATCGGCCAGTTGAGGAACCAGCGTCGTGAGAGGTGTCGCGGTGTCAATCAGCAGCGCTTCGAGCCCAGAACCCGGCGGGGCGCCTTCTTCCGGGGTCACGCCACAGCGATCGTCGCGTGTGGGCTGGATGTGACCGCGTGCATAAAGCAGCCCACTTTCGAGCACGAGCGGAATCGGGCCGAGCGGTGGCTTGTCGCTGACGGCGCTACAACCCCATCCGACGAGGAGGCTCAGGCCTGTCACAAACGCGGCTCGCGCAGGCCAAGTGCGTCTGATTGGCCGACTCATGCCCATCATGTTACGCGACTGCGATCAGTGCCTCGCGTAGACGAGGTAGCAGCGCGGTGATGTCATCGACGCTCACGGCTCCAACCGAAAGACGCATCCAGCCGGTTTCCTCGCGCATGCCAAACGCTTGGAACGGAACCACCGCCATCCCCGCCGCATGGAGCAGGTAATTCCGCACTTGTTCATTGGTCGCAATGACCGTTCCATCGGGGAGCTTGCGACCATGCAAGTTGAACTGTACCGACAGGTAAATCGCGCCTTGTGGCGGAATGGCCCGGACCGGCAGGCCCTCAGAGCCGATCTGTGCAATCCCTCGATAGAGCAGCGCCAGTCGCTTTTCGACCTCGGCATTCATCTGGGTCTGGAACGCGGCCAGTCCTTCGGGATCGCGGAAAATCTCGGCTGTCGCGACTTGCTCAGGCCGTGGGGCCCAAGCGCCGACGTGACCGAGGATGTCGCGCATGCGGCTCATCACATACGGAGGAGCCACCGCCCAGCCCACGCGCAGACCGGTGGCGCAAAGGGACTTGCTGATGGCGTCGACAAAGACCGTATACGCCGTCATCTCCGGGCACAGCTCCGGTGGGGTATGATGCTGGGTCTGCCCAAAGGTAAGCGCGTAGTACACCTGATCGTACATCACGTAGAGGATTCGTTCGCCACTGCGTTTTCGTCGCAGATTTTCGTCGAGCACCAGCTCGCTGATGCGACGAAGTTCGTCTTTGTCGATCACCGTACCCGTCGGATTGAGCGGGCTGTTTAGGCACAGAAGTCGAGCTCCCGGCAGCAGCGGTCGCAGCGACTGCGCCGTCGGCATAAAGCCTTCCTCGGGGGAGGTTGCGCACTCGACAGGCACGGCATCGGCGAGTCGGACGTAGTGATTGTTGTTCCACGACGGCGTGGAGTAGATGACCCGCTCGCCGGGGGCCACAATGGCGCGATAGGTGCCGTAGATGGCTGGACGGGCGCCGCCGAAAATCGCGACACTCTCGGTTGGATAATCGAGCCCGAGTGTCCGTCGGTACAGCTCGACCACCGCCTCTCGCATCGTTGGCATTCCGTCGGACGGTGGATAGTTGGTCTCGCGCTGCTCGTACGCACGAATGACTGCAGCTTGCAGCTTGGGCGGTATCGGAAAGAGCTTGGGCAGAAAGTCGCCGACGGTGAGGTTGCAAACCGCGTGGCCTTGGGCCTGAAGCGCTCGTACCGACGCGGCGATTTTCAATATCTCTGAGCCGACGAGCTGAAGCGCCAGCGGTGACAGACCTTGCTTGGCGGCTTCTTCCCCGGCGGCAGCAAGCGGCATGTAATCGCGACAGGCAAGAGGACGAGCAGAACTTTGCACGAAAGGACTCCTTGGCTGCGTGCATCTTCCTAGAAGTTGAGCCAAAACGGAAGGAAGCGCCGCAAATTGGGAGTTTGAGTTGACAGCGCCGCGCGTTCGCCTCTATATGGGGAACATCATGGCTGACGTGAGTAACGATCCCGTTTTCTGGGATGTTCGTGTCCAAGAGCGCCGGTTGCGTCGAGGCGAACTGACCGAGAAGCAGATTCAGGCACACATTCAGACGCTGCCTGACGTGTCCGACAAGGCCACGGCCTCGGTTCCGCTCGAGGAACCCATCGAACGTCCACCACCCCGTCGTCCGCAAGTGCGGATTACCGCAGCACCGGCAACTCGTCGAGACATGGATATCGATCTGGATGATCTGGATGCCGATCTCATCGACGACGAGGATGACGACGACGACGATTTGGACGACGACGAGTAGCTGGAGCAAGTCATTATGTCTGCGACTGGCCAGGAGCCCGAGATCGACTTTGTCACTTTCGTGATGTCGCTTGCTGCGTCGGCGCTGCTGCACATGGGCGAAACCGAGGATGGGTCTCCATCTGGGCTTCGTGATACTCCCATCGATCTGGCGATGGCCAAGCAGACGATCGACATCATTGGCATGCTGCGTGAAAAGACGCGTGGCAACCTCACCGCTGATGAAGATCGTCTGGTCGAGACTGCGCTCTACGATCTTCGCCTCAAGTACCTCAAGCGTTCCAAACAGAGCTAGCGAGGAGTCCGATGTTGCGACCGGGCGTTGCGTCTGTTTTGCGGCGCATCTGGCTGATCAGTCTGCTGTGGCTCTGTTGGCCGCTGTCTCTGCGGGCCGCTGATGAGCCCGTGATGATTGTCGGCGTGTTTCGCGACAACCGACTCGACAATACGCTGCTCGGACGGCTTCGTGAGCACCTGGCTCGCAATGGCGAGCAGATCCTCGCGACGCCCAAGATGGCGGCTGGCGAGCAGCAGTGCACGTCGCAAGAGTGTCTGGACCGCTTGGCCGCTCGAACCGGGGCAAAGTATGTCCTCATCGTCTCGGCACAGCGAACGGCAGCGACTGGCGACAGCTTGTACCTGACTGGTCTGCTCTACGACGCGAGTCGGCACTGGCCACGGCAAGCGACGCTCGACTGTTTGGGCTGCAAGGGCGAGCTGTTGGTGACGCGAATCAACGAACTCGCCGACAAGCTCTTTATCGAGATACGGACGCCTGAGCTGACGCTCGCGATGAACCAACCGATCGTCCCACCGCCTGGACAAGGCATTACGGCGCAGCTCCCAGAGCGGGTCTCAGCAGACGGGGGTTACTTTGACAGGCTGTCCTCTCGGCGCAAGCTTGCCGCGGGAGTGCTGGGCGCGCTCTCTCTTGCTGTGTTTGCATCGGCGGGAGCGTTTCATGGACTCGACGGGCATCAGACCGATTTGAGCTGTTCCCCAGCTGGTTCGCCGCACTCGTGTGCATGGAATACCAAGTGGCTCTATGGCACTGGGTACGGGCTTGGGAGTGCACTTCTGGTTGGCGCCGGGTTGACGCTGTTTTGGCCGACAGAAACCAGATCATCGGCGACGGAGCGCGCTGAAGGAGGCACCAAATGATGCGTCTGTCCTTGGGGGCGCTGGCGTTGCTTTTGGGCGGCTGCTTGGTGGAAAATCTCTGTGACCGTTTGCCGGATCTTGCCGAGTGTCAGCCCTTCCCAATGGAAGGGCCCGCGCAGCTTCTGACCCGACGGCTGCCGCTTGCCGGTGGTGATCTTGCTGTTCGGGTCTCGGGCATGCCAGCATCGGTGGAGGTCGTGCTGTCTCCTCGCGGCCTGGAAGAGAAACGTCTCTCGCTGCGGCTGGAGGCAGATGGTCAGTGGCATGCGACGCTGCGTCCGCTAGAACTGTGGGCTGCGGCTAGTCCGGGTCCGATCCCGGTCAAGCTTCTGACGCCAAACCAGAGCGGCCAATCGTCGCTTCGCCTCTTCGTTCCGCCGAGCTTTGGCCCCGATGTCTCACGCTCGGCCAAGATTGTCTGGTTATCCATCGTCAACCGCCACGTCATCGCCCTGGAACAGGGTGCTACCGATCGCACGTTTGGCGATTGGACCTATCAACCGCCACTCCTCACAAAGGGCGCATCTGTCCCTCTCTCGTTGGCCTTTACCATACCGTCGTCTGCGGTCTTTGGCTGCACGGAGTCGACGTTTCTTCGTCTGATTCCGAATGGTCCCTCTTGGCAACTCCAGCAGTCACCGCTCGGAGAACTGCGCTACAGCGACATTGAGGCGAGCTTGGACTACTCGTCTGTTGCCGGGCTCGCCGTCGGCAAACACGGGGCCACAAACCTGCTCGCTGTGGCGGGGGAGGGCGGAACCGGGAGTCCGCTACGGGCATACCGGCTTCCCGACGGTGGGGCATCCTCCGCGACTCGACTCATGGTCTCTGCGGTTCCGGGGGCCGTCGGTCTCCTGGCCGCGGGGCCGATCGATGCCAACGATGATGTAGATCTGGTGACAGTTGGCAAAGACGGTGCCGCTTCAGTGTGGCTCAGCAATTCGAGCTCGCTCAACCGGGATGAGGCGCTGTCGAAGAGCCTTGCGATGCAGCTTGGGACCGATGCCGTTCGGGCGCTTGCGGTTGGAGATCTCGACCGCGATGGTCTCAGCGATGTGATCGTGAGCCGCAAGAGTGAGCTGTCTTGGCTTGCCAATCTCGGAGACGCTGGCTTTGCGGCCCCGACGTCGCTTCTGGCTCTTCCGGACAACGCAACCACACTCGATGTCGGTCCGATTGATGGCAATGAAAGCCCGGATCTAATCGTGGGCATCCAAGCCATTACGATGATTGGTTACCTCAACCAGGCCCAGTAAGCGCCACGGCGGGCGCGCGGGACTTATGCCAGCTCGAACTCCTTGCAAAACAGGATGTCTGGCGTGGGTTGCTGGTAGTCTTGCGTGCGGTGTTCCTCTGTTGGCCATTCGTGCGCGCACAGCTCCCGGCCCGAGATGAACATCCCACAGTCTTCGCAGCAGTGACGGAGCGCAAAATCGATCCGTTCGCGCTCAAAGGCTTTGTCGCGGACAACCCGCATCAGCGCCGATCCTGGCGAGACAGTGCGCGTGGCGTCATGCGATCCAGAAACCAGCGTGCGATGGTTGGGAAGTAGCGCAGCAAGCCGTAAAAGGACGGATAGACAACCCGCGCTTGCCTCAGATCCACCGCTGTTCGAATCCGGCGCGCAAGCTCGCTTGGTCGTCCTTCGGGCAGAATCGACATCGCTGCGCTTTCAGGATAAGCGGCGTAGCCAGCCCTCGCCATCGGCGTGTCCACGGGACCAGGATAGACAGTCACCACATGGACGCCGGTTTGGCGCAGCTCCCCGCGAAGGCTCTCTGATGCGGCGCCCAGACCCGCTTTGCTCGCATTATATCCCCACATTCCGGGGGTTGGAGCCAGTCCTGCAACGGATGCAACATCGACGATGGTTCCGCTGCCACGGGATAGCATCGCAGGCAGAATGTGTCGCGTGATCGCAAGTGGCACCAGGAGGTTGAGGCGGAGCATCGCTTGCAGTGCTTCGGGGTCGTGTTCCTCGGCTGGTTCCACGAGCTGAACACCTGCGTTGTGGATCAGGACGTCAATGGGACCAAACGACGCTTCGGCTGGCGCAATCCACCCGAGAGCGTGTTCCATCTTGCTCAGATCGGCGACGAAAAACTGCGTCTCGCCCGCAAGCTCGGCAGCCAGGGCACGCATTTCTGTTTCGCGCCGCGCCACCATCGTGACCCGATCTCCCGATCGAACAAACTCTGCTACGAGCGCTGCACCGATTCCCGATGAGGCTCCTGTCACCACCACATGCTTGCCTGCCATGATGTCTTTCCCTACGCCGAATTTCCGTCGTCTTCAAGTTGCAGCAGCAGCTTGCCGTGGTTTGTTCCATCAAACAGCATGCAGACCGCCGCCGGAGCATTCTCAAGACCCTTCACGATGTGCTCGCGGTACGTGAGCTGACGGCTTCGGACCAGCGGAACCAGCTCTTCATAGGCTTCGGGAAGGCGCGGGAGGAAATCGCTCACAATGAAGCCTTCGATTCGTGCTCGACGGTGGAGGAGCATGTCGAAGTTGCGTGGCCCAGTCGGTTTTCCGTCCTCGTTGTATTGCGAAATGAGTCCGCACAAGACGACTCGCGCTCGCAGTGCCAGACGCGCCAAGACTGACTCCAGAATGGTCCCTCCGACATTCTCAAAGTGGACGTCGATGCCTCGAGGACAGAGCCTATCGAGAGCTGCTCCCACATCTTCTTGTCGGTAGTCGATGCAGGCGTCAAAGCCAAGTTCCTGGGTGACAAACTTGCACTTGTCTGCACCTCCGGCGATGCCGATGACTCGACTGCCGCGTCGCTTGGCGAGCTGTCCCGCCAGGGAGCCGACCGAACCCGCTGCTGCGGATACGACGACGGTCTCTGCGGGCTTGGGATCGCCAATCACGAGCATGCCAAAGTAGGCGGTGAGTCCTCCGGTCATTCCCAGCGCACCCAGAAACGCGCGCGGAGGAACACCGAGTCCCACTGGCAACTTTTGGAGCGGGCGCAGCCCCTGTCCATCGCAATAGCAGTGAGACTGCCAGCCGAGTAGCCCCGTTACGCGATCACCAGGCGCAAAGTTTGGACTGCGCGATTCGATGACTTCTCCCAGTCCAAATCCGCGCATCACCTCGCCAAGCTCGACGGGCGGCATGTACTGGGGACGATCGCTCATCCAGACCCGATTGGTTGGATCGATAGATAGATACAGCGTCCGAACCAGGATTTCGCCATCGCGGAGGGGCCGCAGACCCTGCTGTCGGAACTCGAAGTTTGCCAGCGACGGGCGTCCTTGCGGGCGGCTCGTCAGGATGAGCTGTTTTTGTGTGGCCATCGATTATTCCAGTACCGAAATTCCGGTCTGCGCATGGGTGGCCAAGAATCGAGACCAGTCGTGCCGCGCTGCCCACAGATCAAAGATCACGAAGTGGCCATCTTCACGCGGTGCCGCCACATACTCCCTAAGCACAGCCGTGGCCTTTCCATTGCCGACATTGCCGACGATTTTTCCGCTCGTCCATCGCTGGCTCGTCAACGATTGATACGGCAGATCGTAGAGTCGTGGTTCAACGGGAGTGACGCCCATGGCAAGCGCGAACGCTCCGATGTTGGGAACTGGCGTGAAGTGATCCCACAGACCAAGTGACTGGAAGATGTTCTTCGGCGCCATTCCCTTCGGCGGCTCGGTGAAATACAGCCTTCCGTAGTTGTTCGGATCGGACGACTCGAAGAACGACTGGAGCAGATTCAGCAGTGGATGATCGACGGGGGCTGGTTCCTGAAGCAGGCTCTCGACCAGTTCTGCGATGTTGCTGGGTTCCGTCTTGTTCAGCAAAGACAAAATGAGCACCGAACCTGCACCCGACAGGATTGCCGACGGCACCTTGGGCTCTGCGGCCAGGAATAGGGGGCCCGTGAGCCCGCCCTGCGAATGACCCATAAAGTAGATGCGCTTTTTGTCAAAGCGAATGGATTTTCCGGTGGTCGGCGCCTTGGGAATGTCCATTCCTTCGACGAGTCGCAGGAGCTGGAAGTCATCGGCGGCCCCTTGTTTCACATTGTCGCGCGCAGCTTCGAGGTTCTGCAGATTGAAGAACGTGATCTCCGGATTTGAACTGGATGGGTCGCGTGGACCGTGGAGCACTTGATCGATTCCGATCATCGCCATCCGAACCGGCGGCTGTCCTTTGCGCTCAATCAGCGACGCACGCAAGTCGAGCTGTTCGCGAATGAAGGTCTGGTAGTCACCGCCCGTTCCGTGCGCATACAGAATCACAGGCCAGCCATCTGCTGGCATTTCTGCGTTCGGTACGGCCAGCGCAAAGCGGAGGTTCTCTGTCCGCACAACTTTGGGATTGCCGCGATCATCAACGTCCAGACCGCCGCCTTCGCTCCAGTACGGAGGCATGCCTTTCTGGAAGTTTGGCGAAGGGAATGTGCCCGTGTACAGGTCCGCCATCCCATCGTGACTGCGCAGGAACGTCAGCTTCTGGGCCTGCGGCACCATCGTCTGATCGTAGACTGCTTGCCGCAGTCGCCCCATCATGGATGTTGCATCTTGCGTTGTGAACACTGTCGCTGCTGCCACCTGATCGCGCATTCCCGTTGCCGCCAGCCACTTTCGCAGCGGCGCATAGCGAGGCCATGCACTCCGATAGGGTTCGTTGGTCGCCTGGTTTGCTGACATCATCGCAAGCAGCGCGATGTCGGGCCGGATCGCGGCACCGTTTTCCGATCGAATTCCCTTGGTGAGCACTGCGACATAGGTCGTTCGTTCCCGCAGTGGCAGCCCCGGAACAGGACGGAGTGAGAGCCAGTTCTCGCCGATGAAGCGATTCTCTTCCCGATGGAAGGCAGCAATGACCGGTGTTCTTTTCAGATAGGTCGGCGAGCCCTCTGTCACATCGATGACAAACGCAGGAGATTCTGCTTCCGCACTCTTGTCAATGGCCGGAAGTGATGTTGCATCGAGCGGCGCATCGAAGCGGAAATAGATGGCCGCTCCTGGTCCCGCTCCTTGGATCTTTCCGTCGAGGAATGCGACGTATTTTCCTGGCTGTCCGGGCGGCTTCGGAAGTCGTGACAGATCATATCCTGAGCGAAGCTCGCTCTCACCCACCGGAGCCGTGGGACTCGGCTGCTGCTTGAGACGGAAGTCATTTGGAAACGGAAGCGCGAAGAAGTCGCTCATGTTGTCGCTGGCTGTACCGGGAAGCACATGCAGTGCCAACGCACCTGGGCCTGGCTCGACGCTGGTTCCATCGCAACCGACGCAAAGCAGCAGCGACGAAAAAGAAGCTGCGAGCACAGAAGGCAACAGCTCTTGACGAAGAACGAGTCGAATCCGCCGAATTTGCGACGAGGTACTCAGCATGGACGGACAATAGCCACAAGCCTTGCAGGACGACAAGCGCATTGTCCGGTACGTCGGATGGCGTCCGGTCCGCCGGACACATCGCGGATTGGGGTTTTGCCGTCATCGTCGGTAGTGGCCTGGACCAGGTTGTGCATGAGCCGGGGAGGACAAGGAGAACCGATGTCCCAGCTAGCTCTCTTCCTGCTTCTGCTTCCGTTGATCTGTGGCTGTCGGAGCATGGATGTTCCTTCCTCTTCCTCGCTTCTTGATGATGGACAGCTTGCCAAGGTCCAAGCGTCCCAAGAGGGTGAACTGAAAAGAAGCATTGGTGGACGACTCCGCTATCATCGTGAGCGCAAGACGGTTGCCCATGCCGACACGCTCCGCATTGCGTTGTCGGCCACGAGCAGTCTTTCTTCGGCGCTGGTTCGGATACTCCTTCGCTATCCATCGCTGTTTGGGAGTGTGACGGCGGAGCAATTCGACAGTGTTGATACAAGTACGAGCAGCGACGGTTCTCGCTACGTCACACTGCGTCAACAAGTCCAAGGCGTGGCCATTTGGGGAACCTTTTTGCGTGCGTATTTGGACAAAGACAGCATCGTTCGCCGAATCGTCGGCCACACCGTGCCACTCCTTAGCTGGCGGTCGGAATCGGTCACTCCGACTCATTCTTCCGAGGCTGCGCGGCAGAAGGCCGTCCAGATTATGGCCGCCGAACTCCCTCAAGTTGTCCTTTCTTCCCTTTCACCACGGCTGTACTTTCTGCCAACCGACAAGCGGCTGCGGCTTGTGTATCGAGTGGAGGTCTCCGGCCAAGATGGCGACATTCCGCTTCGGCAGGCGCTCTTTGTTTCTGCGCATGAACTGTTGCTTGTCACGCGTGAAGACTTGGTCGTGGCCACGGATGTACCGACGATTGCCTCCGGCAAGGGTGTTGGTGTTCTGGGGGAATCCGTCGAGTTGAGTGTGACCCAGCGCGGAGATTCCTATTCTCTTGAGGATCTCCGTCGTGGATCACTGCGGGCTGCGGTGGCAAAACCCTCTGAGCGGCTTCCGGGACGAACCGTACAAAGCGGGCGGGCAGACGGATGGGATGCGCCACACGCCGTCTCTGCATTCGCTCATCTTGCGACGCTTTGGGACTACTTTTCTGCCGAGCACAGATACTTTGGTTGGGATGGCGCAGGTCACGGAATTGTCGTCGCCACGCATAGTGAAGTGAGGTTCCCTCCTGTGCCTGTGGCGTTGTTTGATGGGCAGCGCTTGGTGCTTGGGGCTGGTTCTCTTCCAGAGCTTCTGCCCGCTGGTGGGGCATTCGATGTCGTTGCGCACGAGTATGTCCACGCCTTCATTCGCGCGACGGCGGATCTCGCCACGGAAGGAGAGAGTGGGGCCATCGACGAGGGTCTGGCGAATGCCTTTGCGTGTCTTATCGAACATGCGCTCGGGGGGCCAAACCCGAACTGGACCGTTGGTGAAGCGATCTATCGTCCCAGAATCGGAACGGCGGCTCTTGCGGATCTTGAAGACCCAGAGCGCACAGAACAGTCGCGTTCTTATGCGCAAGCAGTGCCAGAGGCAATCACAAATCTATCTTCGCCGATGATCACTGGACGAAGTCAGCGACGATTCCGGGCTGGATATATTGGTCATATAGGATTCCTCATATCTAGACGCCTTGGTGATGCGAAGACCGCGCGCCTTTTGTTTCGAGCAGTGACAACGTACCTGCATCGCTATGCCGAAGCGGAGGATCTTGCAGATGCGCTGACGGCCTCGGCCAGCGATCTATTTGTCGATCCTGCTCCTGCTATTTCTGCTGTCCAAGATGCGCTGTCTGCGGTGGGAGTACAGGGCTATCTTCGCTAGGAACGGGAGATACTAGCTGAGCGGAAGAGGAATCGATCTGCCGATGGTGGAATCGTCGCTCTTGAGTCGGGCATACGCGAGGGGGTCGGATTTTTTGAGTGCACCTTCCGTTCGCTCGTCACCGATGAGCTGGGTGAGTCCACGACGGCTTCCGTAGTAGTTCGATGCCCCGTGATCTGCATCTGTGATGCATCCGCGAACGAGTGAACGAGAGACACTCGGGAGGTTGAGCAGCTTGAGCGCCATGCTCCACAGACCGTCGATGAAGTTTTGATCAGCAGGAAACTCAAGCAAGCCCGCGAGCATGAGTAGCAGTGCGCCGCGTTGGGACAGTGGGGTCGCCAGTGGTCCTTCCTGGGGAAGGATTCCCAAGTCGAGTCCCCGTCGCATCGCTTCTGCGGCACAGAGGAGTCGCTTTAGCTCTGGAGCCGCATGGGACAGGTGACTGTGAAACATCACATCAACGGAGAGACCAGGCTCCTCGTCATCTGTCTCGGTTTTTTGAATGAAGCGACAGACAGCAGGAATCCGACCTAGCTCGACCTCGGGAGAGCCTTTGCCCACTGGAACATCCTGCGGTGGTTCACGATGAGAAAAGAAGCCGCCCGACGAGAAAATGTAAAATAGCTCCGAGTCACCAGGCAGAGCGCGCCACAGATCGGAATACTGCGTAACTCGGTTCATACTTCCTGCTGCCCAGTTCAGTCCAGTGGCTGCATCACCACCAATTTGGCTGGCAGCAACACCAGGATCGCGCGGGGTTGCAGACTGCTGCAGATCGGTCTGGATGTTCTTGATGGTGAAGTCGAGGAATCCATCGTAGAAGTCCGCCTTCCCATCTTGATTCACATCGGAGTAGCGCGAGACGACGAGCGGGTGCGCGGGTCCAACAAACTGAACAAAGCCGTCACGCTGGCCTTGCTCGTGATGCCACTGCGCATGCTGCATGCGCGCGCTCAGCTCACTGTGGGCTTCGCCGCGACTCATGCCTTCGAGCAGAGCGCCGAAGCAGTCCAGACCTTCGGATGCAGTAACCTTGCCGCTCTTGGGATCGGTGCGGAAATAGGTCGAGTCCCACGACGAATAGATGTCCGCATCAGGGAACATCTTGGCGATCGCAAAGCGTGTCGTCAGTCCCGCGCACTGCGAGTTCATCATCAACTTGTAGCCAACCTGCCGCACCTCGGATGCACTGGCTTGCATATCGAACGACCCGAGCTGGGCATGTCGATTGATGAGCACCCCGACAAACGCCGCACTTCCCATCTCGGTGTTCTCGTCTTTGGGACTCGCGGTACGAGCATACACCAAGATCGGTTCGCCTTTGGGACCGTGGAACGGAGCCTTCAGGACATGGTAGCGATCGCGGGAAAACGGCAGCTTGGGCTCGGGGGTTTCAGGCTCTGCCTTTACAAAACCAAATCGCTTCTGGAGCAGCTCGACCTCGCCCTCGTGAAAGTCCCAGGCCGAGCACATCGCGAAACGCCACACCGACGGCAAATCAGCGTACGGCGGAGCCTGCCGGATGAGCCCTCGCAGAAGCTCTTGCGCCCGTCGCTTGTGTGCTTCCGTCAGCGCTGGTGCGCGCATTTGCAGGAGCTGAATGGCATGGCTGCGCAGAGCAGGGCGAGCGGTCGGATCGTCCTGTTCTTGTTCAATCAGAGAGAAGATCTCCTCTGCTGCTTGATCGGCGACGCTGCGAAACGACGGATCTTTTACGACGGTGGCGAGCAGGTGCGAGAGGATCGTGAGCGCCGCCGAACGAAGCTGTACGGATCGAATGGCGTCGTCATTGGCGCCTTCTCCACCGACTGCAGCCGCACCCACGCCATCACGAAGCTGCGCGAGCATGGCCGACGCTTGTTGCGCCGAAAGTCGTTCGGGGCGTGCAGGCACATCAGGATGAAAGGCGCTGGGAGGGAACAGGCACTCGAATGTTGTGCGACGACGGGACGAGATCCATCGGGCCGCGGCGACAAAGACTTCGCCAAGATCGAGGCCTGTTGGAACGGGTTCACTGGCCGACAGACTGAGCCTGCCATCCGGAAGGAGATAGAGAGCCTGCGCTCCAAAGATTCCTTCTTGCAGATTGAGCGGAGCGTTCGTAGTGCTCGTGGGCGTTGTTTCTGGCCCAGCTGTTGTGCCGCTCGACGGCGTGCTGCTATCCATGGTCGATTCGATCAGTCGAGCCAGTCGGCGACGGACCTCTGGACGACCTGCGAATACGGCGGTGACGCTCTTTCCCACTTGGTCGCTCAGCCGATCTCTCGCGTCGGAACTGAGGGCCTGCACGATCATGACGTAGTAGTCGCGATCGCCGCTGAGCAGAAGGTGCAGCCCCTTGCACTCCTGATTGCGTTGGAGTTGCGCTGCTGCGTCATCTCCAACGGCCAAGAGCAGTCCATCAAGGCTCTGTTCCGAGCCGCTTTGGTCTATGAAACGAACTGTAACCGGGGTGGAAAGCGTGGGCATAACTCTCTCCCTTGGCGTGAGGCCGGACTTTGTGGTGATAGAGCGCGTCTGCTAGAGGAACATAAAGTACCGCTCGGGTATGTCATCGAACATCATTGCGGTCCCACAGCGTACGCAGTTAAACGTCGGCGGCTTGCGATCCAGTGTCCCTTGGATGCTGTAGAGATCGCGACGTACGTCGATGAGCTGCTCTTCATCGAGACCACAGCGCGAACAGACGTACGGAGCGAAGAACGAAACCACTTCGGTGCTATCGAGCAGATTCGAAATGGCGTTGGCTTGCTGGACAAACTGAATCGGGCACTCGAGCAAACGAATCTTCGACGCGCCGCGCAGCGAACGAACCAGATCGAGCCAAGTCTGGATGCTGTCAGAGCTTATGCGTCGGAACTCACGCAGGTTGAAGTCAATCTCGCCTTTGAGCTGCTTGAGCGGAGAAAGATCGACCTCTGCACTCAGAACGCCAGACAGCTTGATAATCTGGCGCTGTCCCTCACGAATGATCTTCCACCGACAGGCTCGACCACTGGCGGACTTGAAAAAGTCGTGCAGAGCGCTCCTCGTTTCCTCGGGAAGCATCTCGAAGTGGAACGCCACCGCCAGATCTGGTGCATAGGTGCGGGAATCGATGCGAATCACTTTTGACGCGCTGGACACCGCTTGTACGCGACTCGGCAGCGTGAACTTCAGGTTCAGCTTGTCCCCCACGGCGATGTCGCGGTTGGTCCGCAAGAGCAGTCCGTCCATGCTGATGTCGATCGACGACCCCAGGAATGAATCGGGATGGTTTGTCGGTGAATTGGCGGTGCCTTGATAGACGTGCACCTTGAGGGGCAGTCTGTCGGCGGTCCGGGGCACAATCCCAAGATATCGAGACAGTAGCGTCGGTAGATTGCTCTGCTGCGCAGGCCACTCAATCACTTCATCAAACAGGCCCGGTGGGAGCGCGACAGCATGTGCTGTTCCGGTGTGAATGAAGATGATCGGGATCGGATGTCCTCGTCGGTGACTGCGCAGAGTCTGGCTGGCCGTTGCTGCGCCACAGTCTGCGAGCTGCGGTCCAAGCAGACACAGATCGGCACCCCTGCTCAAGCGATCGACCAGATCGGGCAGCGTGCTCACATGCAGCAGCCGAACGTCATGGCGATGAAGCAGTCCTTGATGAAGCTCGCTTGGGGGGCTGGGATGGAATGCAGCGACGATGGTCTTCACAACTGCATCTTATCACTTCAGCGCCCAGAAGATCCGTTTGTTGAGCGACTGAATACTCGGTGGGGAATGGCGAGAGTCGTCCGTTACGTGCGAGCCGCGACGTACTCTTTCTTGATCAGGTCAACCAGAACCTGTGCGGCGTCACAGTCGGCTTGGCGGCTCTTGTCGAGAACGCCCTGTGTCGTTGCGCCGTTTAGGACCACTTGGAAGACCTCCAGTTGATCCTTGGTCAGCTCGCCCAGTGATGGCACCAGCGGCTTGGGAATGGTCAGCTGGGCCGAGCGCGGCGGTAGCTCAGGATCGAGGCGCTGCATCTCATCGACGATGCGCATTGCTTCCATCAGCAGGCCTTCCGTCGAGTCCTTGATCTCTTCGTGGAAGGTCTTTTCTTCCGTCGAGTCAAGCTCGAAGGTGCCCTTTTCCCAGGTCAGGATTCGGTAGGCAGCCTTTTCCGGCTTGATGTCGTACGAATCGTCGATGGAGGCGTAGTAGAGCTGCCCTTTGCGCAGATAAATCTGGCCGGTGCTGCTGTTGGGTCCGTTCACTGTCAGCAAACCGGTGCGCTTGGAGGTCGAGAAGAGCTGGAGCAAGTCGGGGAGTGGGATTTCCTCGATGTTGCCCGTCATCGCCCGCGTCGCCGCCGAGGTCTTCTGCATCTGCTGCTGGCCGCGCTTTTCGAGCTGGCTCTTGGCTTCTGCCTCGGTCATGTTGCTATCGACGGTGACGACCTTCATGATCGATGTCCCGATCAGGATGCGATCACCTTCCTTGAGGCGAGCGCGCTTGATCTTTTCACCGTTGACGAAGGTTCCGTTGGTCGAGCCGACGTCTGCAATCGTCAGCTCTTCACCGTTCACAGTGATGGCGGCGTGGCGGCGCGACACCATGTCCTCGATGAGGACCATTTCCAGTTCGCTCGATCGACCGATGACGATCTCGCGGCCCTTGTGCAGCGGAAATTCGCCACCCTGATACTTGCCCGAGATGAACCGGAGCGCATAGCTAACACTTGGCACAGGAATCTTCTCCCCAAGGACTAGTCACTTTTGCAGCACGAATATATCACAGGCCAGTCCTCAATTGGCTTGGATAACTAGCTGCGTTGTCGCGACGTTGTCTGCCGCATCACTGGCGCGGAGCAGCAGCGTGTGGGCTCCTGGCGATAGGCGGGACAGTTTGTGCTGAACCTCTTCGCTTGGACTATCGAGAATCCCATCTCGACTGGTTACTGGTTGGAAGTCGCCACCGTCGATCGAAAGAGACAAATCGCTGATCGGTGCAGCGCTGTCTTGGATGCGTGCGAAAAGCACTTGGCTGCCCGGATCAAATCGCACCTCCGACCACTCTGGACGTCGGTTGTCGATCAGAAATGGCGACGATGTAAGCTCGTGTGTGAGTGCGGAATCGAGCGGATTGCTTCGCTCATCTGACACCGTGACTTTCACTTCATACAGGCCATCGCCGACCGTTTCCGTATTGAGGTCCAGCTCGCTGCGAGTCAGGGGATCCGTGCCCGAGAGCCGCAGCCAGCCCGCATCACTCGTCGGTCCTCCGGGGGTCGCAGGTGTGCTCAAAATCCGACGGATGAAGACCCGATAGCTCAGATCGTCCTCATCGGGATTTTCGACCTTCCAGCGGATCTTGACGAGCGGCGACTTGGGCCTCAGTGGGCTCGGCTTTGCACCCTTCGCGAGTCGAGAGAGCGGATCTTCCCCGACCGTCACGTCAGTGAGCCTGGGGCGCTGGTTGATGGGCTGGTAGTAGACGGAAAAGTCCTTGAGCACGCTCCTGTCGCCGAACAAAAAGCGAGCCTGTAGATATCGACCTGGCGGAGAAGCGATCTCTCCTGTCTGCTCGCCTGTGAGCGGCACTCGCGCAAGCTTGCCGAGCGGCTGCCAAGCGCTCCACGCAGCATCTGGCTTTTGAACATTTCCGCTGCGTGTTTCGACACGCACGCCCTCTGCCAAAAAGCGCAGTGCTCCGAACTTGGCTATGGCTGTCGCATCCAACACTTTGCTCTGGTACGACGCGCCAGCGGACGGACTTGGCTTCACTTGATACAGCGTCGCCGCGCTGCCGGTTCCGACAAGTCGCTCCGCGCCACTCCACAAAAGTGAAAGGACATCGCTCTCTTTCACTTCAAGGGCAGTCATGACCGTGCGATCGGGCAGTGCGCGATAGACCCGGCCTCGGCCACCTGGAGTTGAGGCCGCAGCCACAACACTCCCGTCGGGCTCCATCGCCAAGTCGTTGAAGAATCCATCGGTGATCGCATGAAGCTGCTCGACCCGTCCGGCTTCATCAATGCGAAACAGTCCACCGCGCCCCTTCTTTTCGACCGGGCTCGTCGACGGTGGTGCGGTCGTTCCAGTCGGCGGAGCTGGCTTCACCCCTGGCGCAGTTCCGGCAGCGGGAACCGTGAGCTTGGTTCCACGAAGCTGCGTATCGCCTCGCTGCATGTCATTGACGGCGACGAACACCTTGCCATCCTTGGCGGCGATGGCGCGTACCTCGTTGCCGGCAAAGTCGTGGGTTGCGCGGGACGTGGCGCGACCCTCTTTGTCGATGGTGATGCGATACAGGATCGCTTCGTCGCTTGTCCCTATGTAGTAGACGCCTTCCGCTGCCTTGGCGAGCGAGAGAAAGTGGCGGGCCGGGCTCTCGAAGAGCGTTTTGCTCTTGGTTTTCTGGTTGGCGCTGTTTTTTGCGGTTGGTCCACAGTCGGCGTCTTCAATCAGCAGCAGACGGCCTGGTGCGGTCGCAACCAGCGTGTGCTGGCCTTCGTGCTGGAGCGCCCAGATATGTTCAGCATCGACGCTCGCCCACGGCTCGACCTTGCCATCGGGCGCGATATCGAAAATTCGACCGTCTGCGACGGTGGCTGCGAGGACATGGTTTCCCGTGGGAGTGGGTCGAACCGCAAGCGCGCTTATCCAAGTGCTCGTCGGAAGCTTGGCAAGCTTGCGCAGCTTGCCGCCTTGATACACATGGACGCTGGGGGACTCGCCACCTGTGCCGACGAACACGGTGTTGTCTGGGGCGGAAACCATGGCGCGGACGGCATCGTCGCCAGCCTGCGGGAGATCAATTTTCGTCGTCGACCAGCCGCTGAGCACATCACCTTGCGATGTGATGAGAACGCCTTGATCCTGACCTTCGGCAAAGTCTTGGTAGGTTGTGACGCGAACGCTGCGGGTGCCACCGGCAGACGCTGTCGTCGATACCGCCAAGACTGCGAAAAGCGCAGAGGCAACCGAAGCGAAAACAAGGGAATGTTTGGTTCTCACGGCGCGCTCCGCATGTCGTCTCGAAGGTCTTTGATCTGGATCGTAAGTTCTTGTTTGCCTTGAATCACCCAGCTTACGTCGTGGACCGTGCGATACAGGCGCTTTTGCACTTCACCGCGGCGACTGCTTGAACCAGGGCGCAGCGTCGCCATCACCGATGCGGGCAGCGTCGGGACAATCCGACCCCGCAGCGTCACACCTTCATCGCTCGTGCTCAGCGTGACGACCAGCGACTTTCCCGAATAGCCTTTGCGGAGATTGTCGACAAAGTCAGTGAGGTTGTCAGGCGACGGCAGCTCGGGCTTGACCTGTGGCCCGGCTTGCACCTCGACCTTCACCGTCTGACCGGCGAGCTGCCGTGGGATCTCAACGGGAATGGTCGCGAACTCCGGCGGCTGTCCGAAAGGACGAATCATCACTCGCAAAGGAACGATCTGGCCGGGTTGAAGCTCATCGGACGGAAGTGAGAATGACACCAGATCGGCGACCTGCGGCTTGTACAGAAGCTCGACCTTCAAATCGAGCGATTCGACGAGGACCGGCTCAAACGGATTGCCGAGCACTTCCTGGAGCTGACGAACCCCCGTCGAATTCGCAAGCATCTTTCCCGAAAAACCATCGGAGGCCAGCAGGTAGTCCGTCTGGGTTAGCGGTGGAAAACCACTGATTTTCAGGGTCGAATCAATCCGCACCAGCGCATCTGCAACGTCAGAGGCCGTGGTGCTGACCGCTTGCGATGCGATCACTCCAATCAAGATCGGGGTCAGCAGCTTGTGTCGGACCATCTCGGTTCGCAGCGTTCGGCTCGGCTGCCCAAGCGGATTCAGGGAAAATGTCACCGGAATGGTCTTCGGCACCATCGAGGTATCGCCGATGATTCCCGCCGAGCGATCTTGCACCAGCGAGCCTACTGTCTGAAGTGAGTGTCCGAACTTGAAGCTCGAAATGAGCGACGGCATAAAGCTGGTGATTTCGGCGGTCGCGACTGGAAAGTACGTCTCGCCAGCGTTTAGCATTGGATGGCCAAAGGCAAGTACGCGGCTTCCCGTGACCGCAGTGACGGTGCCTATCGATTGCATCGAGACATCGCCGCGGACAAGCTCAACCGCAATCGCGCTGCCGGGCTCAAAGCTGCGCGGCGCACTGTCTGTCGGGGCTGCTGAACCACCGCCTTGCATGACTGCGATTCCGTAGGGCGATAGAACGGTCTGCAATGTCTCGACGCTCTGCGGCCCGAGCCCTGATACAAGCAGTGGCACCGTTGCGGGCAGAAGCGGGTCCGATCCAAGGTGCCGAGTGGACGGTGGCAAGCCGCGGTGAAGTGCCGCAACTGCCGAACCTTCCGTCGCTGTGCTTTCAGCTGTCCGCAAGGCAATGTGATTGTGATCGCGACCGCGCAACGGGCGTGAAAGGTCCGCTGCCATGTATCCGATCGGCGTCACACCACCGAGAGCATCTTTCGAAAATGCCCACCCCAGCGATAGTGCACCTGCGAGCTTGCCGTCGAAATAGATCGGTGAACCCGACATGCCCGCGACGATGCCTGAGTGTTTGAGACGAGGGTCATCGCTCTCCACGAGGATGATGTCCATCAGGCTGGTGTGTTTCGGAAGAACGCCGACGACACGAACCGGGAATCGCTCGGGCTTGGTGCCAGAAAACACCGTCAGCCCGTAGCCCGTCATCCCGGGTCGGATGTCTTTCACTGCAATGGTTGGCCACGGAAGCGGTTCTGGGACCGCTGGTTTTGGTGGTGCTCCGTCGACAACTGGTGTTCGACACAAGACGTGAGCGAGCGCCAACGCGAAACCGAGCGTGCCAACTTTGCCAAATGATCCGAGCGCTTGTCTGCGCGCAAACATATGGCCTTTGAGAGTAGAACGCCCCATCCTTTCCGTCAACGCAGCGGTTGTCGAGAGCTTGACACCCCAAACGGGCACGTCATATACGGCCTCATGTCGCGCGCGCGGTCGGATGGTTTGGTGCTTGGTCGCTTTTTGGTCGGGGCATTGTCGGTTTTGGGCTTCGCTGGAATCGGCTGCGATGGGAGCGATGGCTACCTCGGCCCGACGGTCAAGCTGCAAGGAAGCTTCAATGGCTGGGGACGTACCGAGTCCTCGCCGGAGCTTGTTTGGGACGGAGACAGCTATCGCGGCGTGGTGACGTTGCCCGGCGAAACCGTCGAACTTCAAGTATACGTTCCGACGCTGCTTCGCACGTACGGCAGTGCTGGCTCTGCTCGACCCGTGGCGATCCCATCGCAGTTCCCCGTAGCCAAAGACCAAGAGGCGGCAGGGACGATTCGGGTGGCGCTGCCACTTCCGGCTCGATATGAAGTGGTGTTTTCACCGCAGCACGGCACGGTTCATGTCGACTTTGCCGAGGACGCGACCGCCGACCAAGGGCCCGAAGCCCGGCTGATCGTGGAAGCGCTTCGGAAGAGCGATCTGCTCTCTCGGCCAGAACAACGTGCGCGCGGGCAGGGGCTCACCGACGCCTTGCGCGCATTGGGCAGCGAACTTCCGCTTCCGGTCACCTTCGGCGAGTTCCGTGGATTGTCGTTTTGGCATCTTGGGGTCGTCGATTGGCAATCCCTATCGCTCGTCGGTGATTTCAATGGTTGGAAGACCGATGCCGATCCCATGAACTTTGTTCTCGACGGGACGGTCGCTTACCTGGGCAAACGGGCGAGTGGCGCACGGCTCGAGTATCGCTTCGATCTGCACGGTCAGCGCTACGCCGATCCACTCAATCCTGAAGTGGTGTGGGATGGCGCGTACGTGCCGCCTGACCCTGCCAATATCCTCGGCGGCAACGCGGGCGAGATGAACTCCGTGGCCTATGCACCGGGCTATTTTGAGCCAGGCTCTCGACTGCGCCGTCTGTCTGGGCTCGATTCTCCCGAAGGGCAGCCGCGGCCGGAAGTGCTGGTGTATCTGCCACCCGGCTATGCCCAGGCGACCTCAACGCGGTATCCCGTACTCTACATTCTCGACGGAAAAGACGCGGTTGTGCGAGGTGGATATCCTCGGCTGTTTGACCGTCTGGCTCAGTCTGGGAAGCTCCCGAGTGTGATTGGTGTGTTTGTGTCGTCGCCATCGTCTCCAGCAGCGAGGCTGTCGGCCCTTGCCAGCTACCGTGATTTGGGCTACCCCGAGATCGATCCACGCGGAGATGCTTTTGCTCGCTGGCTCACCGACGGTCTGATGCCCCAAGTAGACAAGTCCCTGCGGACTTCTTCGTCGCGGGCGCTGCTCGGCATCGATATGGCTGGGCCGCTGGTGATGAGCATGGTGTGGAAAGACGACAAGAAGCGCTTCCTGCGCGCGATGAGCCAGGGAGGACGCTTCGGGTGGGGCGATCCCATGCGGGTCAACTCACCTTATCTGAAGCTTTTGGCGAGCGACGTATCGGCTCGCATCGAGCGACTGGCCTTCGACTACGCCGATATCGACCACCCGCAGGCACAGGTTCACGACTCAGCGCTGCGAACTGCGCTGTCGGCCCCTGGGTACCTAAGCAAGACCCAGTTTTTCCGCTCGACAGCGACGGCGGTGGATACCTGGGATTCGCTGCGGCAGAGAGCCGAGCAGAGCCTGCCCTTTTTGCTGCGCGACCTTTCGCCAACCACCAAATAAGTCAAATTTTCCCCCAATAAATTTCTTCTCCGGCTTCCCCAAAGCACGCTTCGACCTGGACCACGACGCACTGGTTGGTCCGCCATCAGCGTCGGCATTCGTGGGGAAGATAGACGCCCAAGTCCACGCGCCGCGTGTGCCCAACATAACCCCTTGAAATGAAAGGTGGTTGTGTGCTTTCATAGCCGCAGATCGGGCGCTTCTGTGCTCAATCTTCGCGGCGCTTCCTAGGAAGCGGCTGCAACACCGACATTGTGATCGAACGTACCCAGTCGATTGGGTCTGCGCTGTCGCAGCTCCGTCGGACTGGTCGCTTAGCACAACTGCATTAGGAGGAACGTATGATCCGCTTCCAAGTCGGCGACAAGGCGGTCTATCCGGCTCAGGGCGTCGCAGAGATCGTCGGGATCGATGAGAAAGAGATCTCAGGCAAGATCCATCGCTTCTACTGCCTCCGTATCCTTGATACGGACATGCGCATCCTGGTTCCCGTCGACAAAGCAGACCAAGTAGGCCTGCGTGAGGTGGTGCAGCAAGACCAGATTCAAGAGGTCTACGACATCCTGCGCGAAAAAGAGGTCCACATCGACAAACAGACCTGGAACCGTCGGTATCGGGGCTTCATGGAGAAGATCAAGACAGGATCTCTCTTCGAGGTGGCCGAGGTGTTCCGTGACCTCTACCGGCTCAAGAACCAGAAGACGTTGTCGTTTGGCGAGCGCCGCATGCTTGACACCGCGCGGACGCTGATCGTCAAGGAACTGTCCGTCGCCAAAGGCACGACCGAGAGCAAGGTCGAGCGCGAGATCGAGAAGCTGTTCTCCGCCTAGACCGTTGGTGGCCAAAACCTCGGCTGCATCGCATGGGTCCATTTGACCTATCGCGTTGTGGTCGAGGTTTTTTTATGGCCAAAGCGCACGGTCTCTGCGTGGTGGGATTGGCCGTGTTTGTTCTGTAAGCACGCTCCTGGTCCCGATTCGCGCCTTCGCTGGGCTCGACGCTGTGTGTGCTCAAACCAAGAAAATGTAGATTTTTTAGTCTTTGCATATTTTGTAATTATAATTACATTATTGGTTTGCGAATTGAGAAGTTCACATCAATAATCCGTGATCGTGACTACTCAAAATCACAGCGTATTTAAGGTTTGGGCCCAGCTTATCGGGTTGCTCGGTGTGACTGCGGCGTCACTCGCAGGTTGTGGGTCGGCAGGGACTCCGTGCCCGACGGATCATTGCCTCAGCTTGTCGCTGACTGTGCCTGGTTCGGTCCGTGTGACCAATGCAGAAGTGATCGTTCGCGACGGAGACATGGTTTCACGCCATACGCTTTGGGGCGCAACCCTCACCACCGTGCTCCAGGTTCCGTCCGCTTTTGAAGACGAGACGCACCGACGCGCTGTCTACGTCCGGGCGACGGCGGACAGTGCGACGGGTCGCGTGGCCCTCCGCGGATCTGTGGTCGGTGCCGAGGCCTGGTCGTCGGTGGTGCGGGTCGAGCTTCTGCCTGATTGTGACGGGGCTGCATGCGAAACGCCGTCGGCTCGTTTCGGCGCAGCGGTGGTGTATGATCCGCTGGGTCGTTCGGTGCTTCTGCATGGTGGCGTCGGAGCCACGGGCGTTCCGCTCGCCGACCTGTGGGCGTGGAACGGCCTGCACTGGAAGCGGCTCATGACCGACTCGGGACCGCAGCCTCGCTGGGGACATGTGATGGCATCGGATCCTCTGTCTGGCCAGGTGCTGGTCGGCTTTGGGCAGGACCAGCGGGACGTTTTTGATGACACGTGGCTGCTCAATCCGCAGACGCACAGCTGGCAGCGCATGCCGGTGCAAAGTCCTGGGGCACGACGGCGGGCCGCAGTCGGGACCACGCTCACTGGCGGTCACCGCAACCTGGTTCTCTTTGGTGGACAGACCGCGACCGGTGAGGCGCTCGGAGATACCTGGCTGTGGGACGGATCGGACTGGCAAGCTGGGCCATCGTCCGTGTGTGCGGCCAATCCGCTTGTCCCTTCATCGCTGCCTCGTTGTCGACAGGGGGCCGCTCTGGTCGAGTCACGTCGCTTTGGGACGCTGCTTCTCGGCGGCACGCTCGGGCCCCAGCCAAGCAGCGACCCCATGTTCGATGATCGCATCTGGCACTTTGTCGAGGGGAGCTGGTCGGTTGCGCCGCTGCCCAGTCCAGCGTTTGTGCTGTCTCGCGCTGAACACGGTGCTGCGCTGCTCTTGCGGAACGGCCAGCCGCAGGGCGCTTGGGTGGGCCTTGGCGACAGTGCGGTTGGGCTGCGCCAGGACGGATATATTCTCACCGAGGACGGATCTCAGTTTCAACCTGTACTCGGCGATGCACCGACGCCCCGTCGCCAAGCCGCTGTTGCCTTCGACGCCGAGCGCGAGGAATTGGTCATATTCGGTGGCGAAGGCAGTGCCGGGCCCCTTTCCGACACCATCACGTTTTCTGCCGAGACCGGATATCGAAGCCAGCGCTAGTGCTCGACGGTGATTTGCGTATCATGGCAGGACAGCACGTCGCCATGCCGCAGCGGCGCTGGTCCAAGCACCGTCGAGCGATCTTGTCGATTCCACACCACCGTCGGGTGACCGCTCCACCATAGCTCGCGCTGTGATACCCAAGCCTGGCCAAGCCGCAGTGCTCCACCGAGCCGTGCCAGCGCCGAGTTGTTCAGATCGATCGTCGACCACAGCATAAGCGTTGGCGGTGCGCCACTTGCGAAGCGATCTCGACGAAGCAGCAGCGCCCCAGCTGCATCGCTATTGTCGCCCAGCGTTGGAATGCCCGGGCGCGAGCCGCCGCGGGTCAGATGCACCTGCACGCTCAGGTGTTCGCCAAGTCGCACCATGGCTCCGTCGGGAAGCTGAGTCAGGCGCGGGCCAATCCTCTTGTCGTTAACGAAAGTCCCGTTGCTGCTTTGATCGAGAACGCTGAGTCGGTTGTCGAGCCAGATGAGAACTGCATGCTCTCGGCTGATTGCCGCCGTCAGGGAATCATATTCGGGCGACGGAAGAGCTTGACAGACCATGTCGCACTCGGACTGCTTGCCGAGAACTGCTCTTGGCCCGACGACAACATCCAGTACTTTGTCCGGTTGTCCGTGGCGGCTTAGGCGATACCAACGCGGCGAGCGTCGTCTTTCTCCGTCTCGGCTCGGGCGTTTGGGCCGTTGGCTGATGGCTTCGTGAAACTCCTCGATCATTGCCATCGCCGATGGAAACCGCGCCTCTGGCTGCTTTGCCAGCGCGCGTACGAACAGCGTGTCGAGCGCTTCGGCGTGGCGTAGCTGTGGGGCGAGCGTCCGCAGCGGCGGAACTGGGGCCGACAAGTGCTGCTGCATCAGCTTGTGTGGATCGGCAGAAACGAAGGGGGGGCGACCCGCGACTGCCTCGAAGAGCAGCGTCGCCAGTGCGTAGCGATCAGACGCCGCCGTGACCTCTCGTCCGTCGCGGCACTGCTCAGGACTGCGATAGGCCAGGCTTCCCGGCGGCATTGGCAGTTCCAGCAGATCTGCCGCAAGCACCTTGGCGACGCCCAAATCCACGAGCACGAGCCTCGGTGGCTGCTCGGGCTGCTCGATGAGCAGCAGGTTCTGCGGCAGCAGCTCTCCGTGATACAGCCCGAGCGCCGCTGCTTGGTCGAGCGCGTCCGCGAGCGGCGTCAGCAGCGTGACCAGCGCTTCCGGCGTAATTCCATCGGAAAGGTAGCCTCGCAGATCGGGCCCTTCGAGAGGGTCCGTCGCGATCCAAGGAATTGCTTGCCCGGTTTGCGCGACCGTTCTTAGTCCCAGCTCAGCGCCAGCTTGCGCGGCGGGACCGCGTTCACCATCGGAGTTGATGACCCCAAAGGCATGCACGGCGGCCAGGTTCCGGTGTGACAGCAGCATTGCTCGTTCGGCAATGTGACGGAACCGCTCAATGTACGCTGCGGTCCGACATGCGTCGGCGTGTAGGATCTTGACGACGACGCTCCGCCCTTGAGGCCGCTGCTCCGCCAAGAAGCTTTCGCCGTGCAGGTCTTCCCCGAGCCACGAGAGTAGCTGCAGTTGGGCGTTCAGCCACCGTCCGGGTCCGAGCCGCATCGCCGTCTTCGCCTTCTCTCACAGCAGATCTTTGCGTGACATCGCCCGACGGAGTCTATCAAGCGCTCGCTCTTGAAGCTGCCGAATTCGCTCTTTCGACAGCTGGTACTTTTCGGCAATCTCTTGGAAGGTCAGTTCGTGGTCGTGCTCGAGGCCAAAGCGCAACTTTACAATGTCTGCCTCGATGCCGCTGAGGTTCTTGAGAAGCTGCTGTACCGCCCGCAGCATGCCTTCGCTTATCAGTCGCTCGCTGACGCTCAGCTCAGCCCCTTCGTCTTCGAGAAGATCGAGAAACGAGCGATGGTCGAGCTGTGAGACCTCGCGATCCAGACTGACGGCGTCCTCGATGAGTGAAAGATCGGCTTTGGCGATCTTGTCAGGTTTAAACCCTGTCGCAGCCGCAAGCTCGTCGGGAGTCGGGGCTCTCCCCAGCTCACGCGTAAGCCGACGCTTGTGACGCAGGATCGAGTGAAGGTCGGCCATCATGTGCACCGGCAGCCGCACCACCCTCGATTTGTCCGCCACACCGCGGGCGATGGCGTGACGAATCCACCACGACGCATAGGTCGAAAAGCGATAGCCACGACGGTAGTCAAAGCGCTCGACGGCTTTGATGAGGCCCATGTTGCCTTCCTGGATCAGGTCGGCGAGCGGCATTTTGCCGCGATCAAAGCGTCGCGCGATGGACACCACCAGACGGAGATTGGCTTTGACGAAGTCTTCTTTGGCTCGCTGGATAAGCTGCGTGATGACGCCTGTGCCCTGGACGTAGATCTGCCAGGTATCGTCTTTGATCGTCGCCGTGAGCTGCCCACGACCCGCTTTTCGTGCCACATCGAGCTGGCGAATCTCGTCGAGAATCAGCCCAATGTAGATGCGGTCGAGGTCGATCTGTCGGAGCTTGGCGGCGAGTGGTCCTGCGGCCTGAGACAGCTGCTTGCTCGTCGTCTGTCCCGACGCCACCACTTCCGCTGCGACTTTTCGCAGGCCTGGCAGCTCGGGCGGCGCTTTGCCTAGCACTTCAGTCAGGACCTCGAGCATGTAGCCCGTCAGCTGGGCCAGCGACAGGATCTGTACCCACAGCACCTCTTCCATGATTCCGATTCGACGGGCCAGCTCGTATTCCGCCGCAGACGACAAGATGGGCAACCGATTGATCTGGTTAAAGTAGCTAGAGACCAGATCCGGGCCACGCGGTTTGGCGGATGAGCCCTCGTCGTCTTCCTCTGGCGCCGCGTCGAGCGTCGCTTCGGTCTGCTCGACTTTTTTCCGAGGCCGCCGCTTGATCGTGATCGGTACTCCAC
This sequence comes from uncultured Myxococcales bacterium, assembly GCA_964437195.1. GTDB lineage: Bacteria > Myxococcota_A > Polyangia > Palsa-1104 > JAEUJZ01 > JAEUKA01. The sequence continues at coordinate 41,182 of CAYTGC010000009.1, forward strand.
GGCGACGTTTGCCTGTCGCGTTCGGCGGAGCTTCCGTCGTCCCGACGGCCGCTTGGTCTCCCGAACCATCAGAGCCCAGATTCGGCGCCTTGGCAGGCGAATTCTCGATATCTCCACCGAGGATCTCGACCGAACAGTCTTTGGGTCCGTCGCCAGCGCTTGCTTTGTCTGGCCATCGCTTCATCGCTGCTTGCGTGCCCTTGGTGCGCCTTGCCATGCCTTGATCACCAAAACCGCTGATTTCCACAGATTACGGCAAAGCGGCTGGCTGCATCGAAGAACTGCACGCGGCTCGTCAGTCGAGTGTGTCCAGAAAGTGCGCAAGATCAGCTGGCAGGTCGGTGTCCACTCGCAAAAGCTCACCTGTGCGTGGGTGTGGGAACGCAATCCCCGCGGCGTGCAGTGCGTGCCTCGGCAATGGCAGAAGACTTGCCACGGCTGCATCGCCTTCTTCCGACCATTTGATGAACAGCTCTTCGTCGGGATATAGCTTGTCGCCCACGATCGGAAAACCGAGTTGCCACAGATGTACGCGAATCTGATGCTGTCTTCCGGTGTGCGGTCGACATTCGACCAGCGTATGCGAGGCGAAACGACGCAGAACCCGAACAATCGTTTGCGCCGGCAAGCCACCGTCTGATGAATCGCACACCGCCATCCGAACTCGGACGGCAGTACCTGCCGGGCCAAGCGGCTTGTCGACGAGCAACTCTTCTCCGTCGGGCAAGTCAAGCTGTCCGTGGACGATGGCCAAATAGCGTTTGTGCACCAGGCGTTTCTGAAACGCTGTCTTGAGCTTCGACGCCGCTTCGGGACTGCGCGCTACCAGCAGGAGCCCGGACGTTTCTCGGTCGAGCCGATGGCAGACCTGCAGTCGCTCGCCTGGGAATCTCTCGCGAAGTACGGCTGTCAGCGTCGAGAAATGATACCGTGCCGTCGGGTGAATCGGCAGACCCGCAGGCTTGTCGAGCACGTAAAAGTCGGGGTCGGTGTAGACGACGGAGATGTTGCGTGGAACTTCCGGTTCGACGGGGGCAGGGCGACGAAAGGCGACGCGCTGTCCGGTGAAGACACGCATGTTCGGTCGGGCTTTGCGGCCTTCGACGTCGCAGTCGCCATGGATGACGCGCTGGATGCGGGCCCGCGACAGCCGACGGATCTTCTTTTGCAAGAAGCGGTCGAGCCGATAGCCGTGGCACTCCGACTCGACGATGAAGCGCTGCTCGATGATGCTCTGGCGACCACTTGGGTCTGAGAGGACGACGGTGCTGATCATCCTCTCGTCGTCATCGCTCGGATCGCCCTCGTCATCGACAAGTGCCTCGTCTGCGTCGCCAAAATCCGCGTCGGCCTGCATGCGCTAACTCACCGTGCAGAGGATGAACTTGAGATATCGGCCTTCTGGGAAGGCGGGCAGCGTCGGGTGATCGCTTGGTTGGCTGCGAATCTCGAGGATCTGGATCGCTCGCTTGGTCGCTGTGGCCGCGTCGCAGATTGTGCCTAGAAACGCTTTTTCGTCGATGTGGCTGCTGCATGAGGCTGCGGCAAGCAGTCCGCCCGGTGCCACGATCTCGATTGCCTGCTGGTGTAGTCGGCGATATGCGTGCAGCGCTCCCGGGACGGCTTGCTGCGTCGGTGCAAAGCTTGGTGGATCGACGATTACGAGGTCGAATCGCTCGCCTCCTGACTTCGAGCGGGACAGGGCGGCGAAGGCATCTTCCGCGAGGAAGGCGTGGCGATCGGCAGGCAGTCCGGCCAGCGCAAAGTTCCGTCGGGCTGTATCAATCGCAGCCTCTGCCCGATCCACAGAGACGACGCGGGTCGCACCACCCAGGGCCGCCGCGAGGGAAAAACCGCCCGTGTAGGAAAATCCGTTCCACACGGTCAGTCCCGCAGAGATCTCTCGCACCAGACGTCGATTTTCACGCTGGTCGAGGAACATGCCAGTCTTTTGTCCGTTCTCAATGTCGACGAGAAGCCGCATGCCGTGCTCAGTGAAGACCAGCTCAAGCGGGTGGCGTCCGCGCTCGTCGTCTCGCAGCTTCGGCGGTTGACCCCAAAGGAGACCACCGCCGTGTCCTTGCCGTCGCTGGTGCCGTTCGTAGATGGTTGAAATCGCCAGCTTCGGCGCAAGCGAAGCCAACGCGGAGACAACCATGGGGAGCAAGGACTGCGCGGCTTCTCCATCGGTGACTACCACTGCGACCGGGCCATAGACATCAATCACGATGCCCGGCAGTCGGTCGCCCTCGCCGTGGCAGAGCCGATAGCCGGTTGTGTCCCTTCCCAATCCGACGATGGTTCGGCGACGGATGTCATGGGCTGCTGCAATCCGTTTGGCCACCAGCGCTGCGTCTATCAGTTCGGTGCCATCGAGGGTGTAGACACGCACCGCAAGGGGGGAGTTTCTGTCATACAGTCCGCGTGCTACAAAGCCATCACGGTCGTGGATGTCCACCGCTGTTCCCGACGGAAAATCCGGTGGTGATTGGATGGCTTGGCGATAAATCCAGGGATGCCCCGCCGCAATGGCTTCCCGCAGCGGGCGGGCAAGCAAAATCGTGGGAAGTTTCGATCGCTGCGGGGCTGTGTGAGGCTGAAGGCGCATGGGCGACCAGACTTCGTAAGTCGTCGTCGCAAAAAACACAAGCGCTTGCG
>CAYTGC010000010.1:0-43004 GCA_964437195.1 uncultured Myxococcales bacterium
GGCGGAGTCTGCTGATAAACCGGAGGCGGAGTCTGCTGATAAACCGGAGGCGGAGGCGGTGGCGGAGCATTCATCGCACCGCCCTGACCTGGGTACGTCGGAACATAGCCACCTTGGAACGGATCCCACACCGGGCCCCGATACACCGGGGGTTGATAACCGACGGGCGCACGGTAGTCGCGCGGCACCGGAATCGATTGATACGGACCAAACTTCATCATGAGCTGCTCGAGCCGCGTCCGCATGTGCTCGATGCTGCCTGCGATTCGCCACACCACTTCCTGATCGGTATCCATCGATCGGTTGTTCAGCGTCGCCATGCTGTACAGTCCCTCGACCGTCGCCCGTCCCGATTGGTGCAAGTTCTGCTGATTCGACAGTGTCCGCAGCAGGTTGATGCGAACCGCGATGATCTGCTGCTGAATCATTTGGGCCGTACGCTGGTCGTCACGTTCGCCGTTAAAGGCTTCGATCTGCGCCAGATCTTGCAAGAGGGCGTGAACGCCTGGCCGACGAATCGGGCGGGCCTCGGCGGTCGAGGGCGTCATCGTCGAGAGAGACAGCGGCAAAAGGCCGAGGACGGCACCAAATAGCAGGGCACGGGTTCGCATCGAAGATCCCTCCAAAAGGGGTTGAAGTCGCGTTTGTACCTAGATGGGACGATACCGCGCTGTCGTTTCTTCAGTCCATGGTGTCAGTTGGTCCCGTCGCGGTTCCGCTGGGTGGTCCGGTCTTTGGACACACCCTTGCTGCGGCTCCCCTGACTTGACAAGGATGATTTTGAGGTTACAGTAGTTTCAAATCTTTCTGAAAGTTCATGACATGACGCAGATCACCCAATCGTTCCAAGAGGCCGAACTGCTGATTGCCGACGCAGTAGGCGAGGTGATTGAGCACTGGGGTTTTCGCAAAGCGCTGGGGCGGGTGTGGACGGTGCTCTATTTGGCCGGCGAGTCGCTTCCGGCGGCAGAGTTGTGCGAGCGGCTGTCGATGTCTGCGGGAGCCGTGAGCATGACCCTGACCGAGCTACAGGAATGGGCGGTGGTGCGGCGTGTCTGGCGTCCTGGTGAGCGGCGCGAGTTTTTCGAAGCAGAGACCGATCTGTGGAAGATGATCTCGAAGGTCGTTGCCGAGCGTGAGCGCTTCTGGGTGCGCAGTGTACGTGAACGGGTCGAGCAGGCCTGTGCGCTTCTGAAGAATCTGCCGACCGATCAGGCGCGTGGGGCGCTTCAGCGCGCCAAGGTGCTGCTCTCCTTTGCGCAGCTTGCTGAGGGTGTGATCGATCGTTTTCTGGCCTCGCGCCGAGCGGACTTTACCGGCTTTGGGGTTCTGGAAAAAACACCGCGAGCGGCCAGCCCTGAGCGACGGTAGCAGGTGTGCATATTTCATACGGAAGAAAACAACGTGGATACAGAATCACAGGTTCCGAAGTTGTCCCTGTCCTCCATATCGGATGCATCAAGTGATGTCCTTTCGGTTTTGTCGACGGTCTCTGCCAAGCACAAAGTCGAATCGCTCGCCTCGACGCTGATTCAGCTTCGGCGCTGGATGGGATCGGACCTTGCAGAAGTGGAAGCGGGTCTTTCAGCGATTGAGCTGCGCGATACGCCGATGCACGAAAGCGCGCAGCACCTGCTTTCGCAAAAGGGAAAAAGGCTCCGTCCCCTTTGTGTCGCGCTTGCCGCTCGAGTGGGATCTGGCTTTGGTGAAACAGCCAAAGAGCTTGCGATTGCCGTCGAGCTGGTCCATTCCGCGACACTCCTTCACGATGATGTGATCGACTTGGGAGACAAGCGGCGCGGTGTCGATACGGCCCGGGTGATCTATGGGAATGCCGGAAGCATCTATGCCGGGGACTGGCTGCTGGTCGATGCGCTCAGGCGGATTCAGCGGGCCGGAATCCCGGGACTTCTCGACAAGAGTCTGGCAGTCCTGCATGAGATTCTGGAAGCCGAAGCGCTGCAGCTTGCCAACCGTGGCAATGTTCGTGGATCGGTCTCGGACTACTTCCGCATCGTCGAAGGAAAGACCGCAAGCCTGTTTCGCTGGGCTTTGTTCGCAGGTGGATCAGCGGGTGGTGTTTCCCTGGATCAGTGTCTGCAACTGGAGAGCTACGGAAGGAATCTGGGAGTCGCCTTCCAGGTGATTGATGATGTGCTCGATCTGGCAGGGAATCCCGATGTGGTGGGGAAGTCGCTGTTTGCGGACCTGCACGAAGGAAAGATGACGTATCCCCTGCTGCTGGCGATCGAGCGCGAGCCCTCGCTCGGTGAGGAGCTTGCTGCGGCGTGTGAAAAAGCAGCGCTCTGTCTCGATCCCTTGATCGAAAAACACCTGACAACGGTGCTGTGGGAAAAGGGTGTGGTCGATCAGTGCATTTCGCTGGCGCGGCTCCGTTCGGCAGAAGCGATTGCTGCACTCAGCTCCCTTCCCGCTTCGCGTGCGCGTGCGGCGCTGGAGCAGGTTGCCTTGGCTTTGGTGTACAGAGAAAAGTAGAGGCAACAGATGATCGTCTCACTCAGAGAAGATGCAGATCAGCAAGCGGTCAGAAGAGAGCTCACAGCGCTGGGCCTGTGGATTGCTGCGGTCGAGCGTGGTCTTGGCAGCGGCGGCATCCAGTTTGTCGTCGCGCCGCATTCCACCGGAGTCGATCCAGACCTCGTGGCAAAAATTCGGGGCGTGGGATCGGTATCGGTTCCGGTTCCAGAGCATCCGATGATCGACAAGCAGGGACCACAAGTGGAAGTGGCTGGCCACGTCATCGGAGGAAGTCGGCCAACGTTCATGTGTGGCCCATGCAGCGTCGAATCGCGCGAACAGATCGACGCGATTGCCGCACGATTGGCGCCGCTTGGGGTGTCGTTTTTGCGCGGTGGCGCCTTCAAGCCGCGCAGCTCGCCCTATCACTTTCAAGGGCATGGTGATCCGGCGCTTGGCTGGATGCGCGAAGCCGCTACGCGTCACGGACTGCGTGTGGTCACAGAGGTCCTGTCAGAGCAAGATGTTGCGGCGGTTTCAGAGCTTGCGGATCTGCTCCAGATCGGATCGCGCAACATGCAGAATTTTGCGCTCCTCAAGAAAGTAGGCCGACACGGAAAGCCGGTGCTGCTCAAGCGGGCAATGTCCGCAACGATCGATGAGTGGCTGCTGGCCGCAGAGTATCTGCTGCATCACGGAGCCAGCGGAGTGGTGTTGTGTGAGCGCGGGATTCGCGGCTTCGATTCCTCCACGCGGAACTTGGTTGATCTGACAGCCGTGGCACTTTTGGCCAATGTTCACAGGCTGCCGGTGATAGTCGACCCATCGCATGGAACTGGACGACGTGATCTGATCCTCCCCCTTTCGCGCGCCGCACTTGCTGCTGGCGCTGCCGGTGTGATGATCGAAACCCATGACGATCCAGGGCGAGCGCTCAGCGACGGTCCGCAAGCGCTGCGGGCCGATGAGTTACACGACGTTCTTCACAAGCTACAAGCGGTATCAAGATGAGTAACGCGGCTCAAACAGAGGGTACGTCGGGCGCTCGCGAAGGCAGCGGACAGATGTTCGATGGGATTGCCGATCGCTACGATCTGCTCAACCGAATCATCTCGCTAGGAATCGATCAGCGCTGGCGGAAAAAGACGGTGGCTGCACTTGTGCTGTCGGAAGGCGACCGCGTACTCGACCTCGCAACTGGAACCGCGGACTTGGCCATCATGGTTGCGGAGTCATGCCCAGGCGTGCAGATCGTCGGTCTGGATCCCTCGCGCAAAATGCTTGCGGTGGGACAGCGAAAGCTCGACGAGAAACGGCTCTCCACGCGGATCACGCTGCAAGAGGGAGATGCGCAGGAGCTGCCATTTTCCGATCGCTCCTTTTCGTCCATCTGCATGGCGTTTGGCATTCGCAACGTTCCGGATCGCAGCAAAGCGCTTCGTGAAATGGTACGCGTGACCCGAAAAGGGGGACGCATCGCGATCCTGGAGCTGGCTGAGCCGCGACACGGCTTACTTGGTGGGTTTGCCCGCTTTCATGTTCACACGGTGGTCCCCTGGCTGGGATCGCTTCTGTCTGGTTCCAAAGAGTACCGATATCTTCAGCGATCGATCGCCGCGTTTCCGGAGTCATCGGAGTTTGCCAAGCAGATGGAGTCATGCGGGCTGGACGTCCTTTCCGTCGATTCGCTGACTTACGGTGTGGCGACGCTGTACGTCGCGACGCCAGGCAAGGAGCAGTGAGCGTTGCGAGACCTACTCGCGCAGGCAGCCCAGGTGCTGCAGGGACAAAAGGAGGACATGCTGCTGTGTCTTACGGTCTCTGTGCGCGCGCCGGAGAGCCTTGCTGCCTGTGCACGTCTGTTTCGCGAGGAATCCCTCTGCGTCTTGGCTCCTCCCGAGCGGAGCCAGACCTTTTCCTGCCTTGGCTTTGGTGAGGTCCGTCGTCTTGTAGGAAGGGGAAGTGCCGCACTGGTTCAGGTGAAAGAAGCGGCTACTCCTATTCTAAAGGAGCTGCGCGAGCTGCGGGCTGTGGGCTGCGACCATGCGCCCGCACCACGACTGTTTGGTGGATTCCGGTTCTTTCCGGATCATGCAGCGTGTGCAGCGACGGATCCGTGGAATTCGTTTCCCGATGCGTGCTTCGTCTTGCCGCGCTGGACGCTGTTCTTTCGACGCGAGGAAGGATTCCTTCAGCTCGTCGTTGAGCCCGCAGACCTGGACAAACTGGACGGGTTGGCGGAACAGTTTGATGCGATCAAGACTGCCGCCACGACACCTTACTGTGCGGGCGAACATCCACTGGGTCTTGTTGAGATTCGAGACGTACCGTCCCAAGTCGGCTACCGCAAGATGGTCGAAACGGCGCTGGCAGACATTGCGCAGGGGCAGCTAGAGAAGGTAGTTCCTGCCCGTCGCAAAGAGGTTGAGGCCGACACGCCGTTTGACCCGCTGGATATATTATACAGAATAAATGACTCATATCCGGACTGCTGCCGCTTTTTGCTTGCGCACGGGGATTCGACTTTTCTGGGCGCGAGCCCCGAGCTTCTTTGTGAAAAGCGCGGCGCCAAGGTTCATACCGAGGCACTGGCCGGAACCCGGGCACGCAGCGTAGGTCTTGATGATGAAGCACTTGGGCAATCGCTCCTGACCGATGACAAGGAGAGACGCGAGCACGCCTTTGTGATTGACGCCATTGTTGAGAGCCTGACCTCGCGATCCGCTGCTGTTCCACAGGTTGGACAGACGGCGATTCGTACGCTGCGAAGCCTGCACCACTTGTGTACACCGATCGAGCTAGCGCTCTTGGGACCGTGTCATGTGCTGGATCTTGTGTCTCGGCTCCATCCGACACCGGCAGTCTGTGGTCTTCCACGCGACGCGGCGGCACAGTTCCTAAGCAGAGCAGAGCGTGTGTCGCGCGGGATGTACGCAGCTCCTGTGGGTTATTTTGACACGAGCGGTGACGGCGCATTTTGGGTCGCGATTCGGTCGGTGCTCTTGTGTCACAAGCAGGCCTTTTTGTACGCAGGTGCTGGTGTTGTGTCCGGCTCGGTTGTGGAAAAAGAATTTGAGGAGACATCGGCCAAGCTTGCTGCGATGCTCACCGCGCTGGGAGTTCCAACATGAGCGCAAGCAACCTGCACACGATCTGGGCGGAGCTATTCCTATCAACACTCCGTCGTGCGGGTGTCGTGGACATCGTGGCAAGTCCGGGGTCCCGATCTACACCGCTGGCGCTTGCAGCAGCAACGGATCACTCGCTGCGGCTTCATGTGATCTTGGATGAGCGCGTGGCGGCGTTCTTTGCGCTGGGACAAGCGCGACAGAGTGGTCATCCCACTGTGCTGATCTGCACGTCAGGAACGGCGCCCGCACACTACTTTCCGGCCATCATGGAAGCGGCTCAGAGCCACATTCCACTTCTGATCGTGACCGCAGATCGTCCCTGGGAAGACTATGACTGTGCGGCAGCGCAGACGGTGGATCAGGTCAAGCTGTTTGGTGACTACGTACGCCACTATGCCGAGCTGGGACTTCCCGACTCCCAGCCCGCCGCGCTTCGGGCGTTGGTTCGCATTGCGGTGCAGGCGGTTCTGCGCTGCCAACATCCACTGCCTGGTCCTGTCCACATAAATGCTCGCTTCCGCAAGCCACTAGAGCCGATTCCCAGTGGCACGATGATCATTCCCAAAGATCAGCTCTCACTTTTGCTGGAATCGATTCCAGCGACGGCATTCGCTTCTCGGTCAGAGCCGGGGACCGAGCTGCTGATGCAGCTGCAAACACTCTGCGCAAGCAAGCGTCGCGGCGTGATTGTCTGTGGACCGGCCCACTGCGGAACAGATCAACAGGCACTTCGCCACGCTGTGATTCGACTGGCACGCAAGACCGGCTATCCGGTGTGGGCCGAGTCAACGAGCGGCGTCCGTTTCGGAGGCGGTGCCGGGGTCTGCGGTGGCTTCGATGCTTTTCTTCGCACCAGCGGCTCAGCGGGACGGAATCCCCAGCTCCTGATCGAGATCGGTGGACCCGTGGTGTCTTCCTCATATGCAAGCTTTGCCAGTCGACTGGTGGATTGCACCCGAGTCGTGGTGGCTCCGTTTGGGTGGAATGATCCGATTGGGACTGCGCTGCATGTGAACGCCGACCCTGTACATCTGCTCCATACGGTCTGTGATGCGCTGCAGGACAGCCCTCCTGACTTGATGTGGAATGGACACATTGTCGACGCTGAACGGCGAGTCTGGGAGTCTGTACAGGCAGGGCTTGCGGATGGTGTGCTGAGCGAGGGCCGGGTGGCCAAGATGCTTGTGGACGCGCTGCCTTCTGATGCTGTGCTCGCCGTTGGGAACAGTCTGCCGGTGCGCGATCTCGATCTGTTTTGTCCACCGGATGACAAGCCACTGCGGGTGCTTCATCAGCGGGGTGCGAGCGGAATTGACGGACTGATCTCTGCGATTGCAGGCGTTCGTGTAAAGACAGATCATCCGGTGGCGCTGCTGCTGGGAGATCTGAGCGCCCAGCACGATCTTGGTGGGTTTGCCGCACTCGCAGAAGCGACCGGACCCTTGGTTGTGGTAATAGTCCAAAACGGTGGCGGGCGAATTTTTCAGCAGCTCCCGATTGGGGAAAACACCGTCGCTGCCCCGCACTTTTCCAAGCTGTTTCTGACACCACAGGCAATCGATTTTGCTGCGTGTGCGGCTGCATTTGGGATTGCGTTTTTGCGGGTTCAGGATGTCGATTCGTATCGCAGCGCGCTTTGGCAGGGTCTGGCGTCAGCGCGTCCACTCGTCATCGAAGCCGTGGTTCCTTTTGACGATGGGACGAAGCGGCGGAAGCGGATCTGGGGCCGAGTCGCGAAAGCAGAGCCGGACAAAACGTCGGCCCAAGAGTGGTTCTTTCTGCACGGATTCCTTGGCGGTCCACAGACCTGGACGGATCTGACTTCGGCTCTGTCTGTGACTGCGCACTGCGACTTTCTGCCTGGGCACGGAATTCCTCCTTGGATCATTCCCAACGCCGACTTCGATTCCGTCGTGACCGCCCTTGCTGAGCGGCTCCCCGAGCGGACGGTCTCTCTCTGCGGTTATTCGATGGGTGCTCGGCTTGCGCTTGCGATCGCACTCCGTTTTCCGCAGAAAGTTTCGTCGCTGGTTCTGGTCTCCGTGGACCCTGGAATGGACGCGGCAGATTCGCGCACCGCACGAACTGTCTGGGAAGACGAGCTGGCCCACAAGGTGCTCAGCGATGGAATCGCGTCCTTTGTCGCGGACTGGGAGAATCTGCCGTTGTTTGCATCCCAGAAGCGTCTTTCTGACACAGCACTCTCGCGCCAGCGTGAGGGCCGTTACAGGCACGATCCACAAGCGATCGCGTGGACGCTGCGCACCTTGGGAACCGGTCGGATGCCGAACCTGTGGCCGCTTCTTCCGACGCTGAAGATACCTGTGACGGTGATCACCGGCGCGCTGGATGAGAAGTTCACAGCGATCGCACAGAAGATGAAGCGCACAAATCCGCGCATCGAACATGTCGCAATTCCCGAAGCCGGACACAATCCTGTCCTTGAGGCTCCGGTTGCGGTTCTATCCACTTTGATAACCCACAAGCATGCGGTAACGGAGAAAGTTTGCGATGAGTGATACCACCTGGAAGACAGTCGATCTTGGTTTCCAAGATGTGAAGTACGAGAAGACCGACGACGGGATTGCCAAGATCACGATCAACCGTCCAGAAGTTCGCAATGCGTTCCGTCCGCGCACGGTGAAGGAGCTCTCTGCGGCGTTCAATGATGCGCGCGATGATGCAGAGGTTGGCGTTGTGATCCTCACCGGCGAAGGCAAGGAGGCCTTCTGTTCTGGTGGCGATCAGCGGGTTCGCGGTCACGGCGGTTACGTTGGAGAAGATGGCATTGCGCGACTTAACATCTTGGATGTGCAGAGACAGATTCGCACACTTCCCAAACCGGTGATCGCGATGGTCGCCGGGTATGCGATCGGTGGCGGTCATGTGCTTCACATGCTCTGTGATCTAACAATTGCAGCGGACAATGCGCGCTTTGGACAGACCGGTCCCAAGGTCGGTAGCTTCGATGGCGGCTACGGCGCGTCGTACATGGCGCGGATCGTGGGTCAAAAAAAAGCACGAGAAATCTGGTTTCTTTGTCGGCAATACGATGCGAAGCAAGCGCTCGACATGGGGCTTGTGAACAAGGTGGTTCCGGTCGACAAGCTGGAAGAGGAAACACTCGCGTGGGCGCGTGAGATGCTACAGAACAGCCCAACCGCACTGCGCTTCCTGAAGGCGGCGTTGAATGCTGACTGCGACGGACAGGCTGGTCTTCAGGAGCTGGCCGGCAGCGCGACACTCCTCTACTACCTGACCGAAGAAGGTCGCGAAGGGAAGGAAGCATTTCTCGAAAAGCGCAAGCCCAACTTTCGGAAGTTCAAGCGCTTCCCCTAAGCCGGGTCAAGATGGACTCCCATGAGCACAAGCAGTGGCACAGATCGCGCTCCCAATGGTGTAAAGAAGGACTCGCTGAAGGCGTGGATCTTGGCCACTCGGCCCGCCACGCTCACCGTGGGTCTTATACCGGTCTTGGTCGGCACGGCGGTCGCGCGATCGATGCATGCTCTGCGGATCGGTCCGGCGCTCGCTGCGCTGCTTGGGGCGATCTTCATCCAGATTGGTACGAACCTTGCGAATGATGTGTTTGACTATGAAAAAGGGGCAGACACTGCAGAACGTCTGGGTCCACTTCGGGTAACCCAAGCGGGTCTTATTGATCCGCACAACGTTCGCTTGGGAATGTACATAAGCTTCGCGCTGGCGACGGTGATGGGGATGTATCTGACCTGGATGGCGGGGCCACTGATTTTGCTCATCGGAGTGTTGTCGATCGCTTCCGGCGTCGCGTATACAGGTGGTCCCTATCCTCTTGGGTACAACGGGCTCGGGGATCTGTTCGTATTCCTCTTCTTCGGCTTGGTGGCTGTCTGTGGCACGGTCTTTGTTCAAGCCGCGACCATTCCGACACTCGCCGTGTGGGCATCGCTTCCTGTCGGTGCGATCGCAACAGCAGTGCTGGTGGTGAACAACCTTCGCGATGGACCGACCGATGTGAAGGCGGGCAAGCGGACGCTGGTCGTTCGTTTTGGACGAAGCTTTGGGGTAGGCGAGTACGTCCTGCTCATCCTGCTGGCGTATCTGGTTCCGGTGTTTCTGCTCATGTTTGGTCTGTGTGGGCGCGGAGTCCTGCTTCCCCTGCTGACGCTGCCGCTGGCGCTGCCGCTGGTCCGTTCCGTGGTTCATGATCGTGGAGCTGCACTGAATCAAACGCTGGCTGGAACCGCGCGACTGTTGCTCTTCCACGGGCTGCTGTTTGCGGCGGGACTGGCCTCCTAACGTCATGCCGGGCGCGTTCGTTCCTGAAGACGCTGACTGCATCGTCGGATCGCGGCTGTACAAGCTGGGGGGCTCGCTTTGCGTTCCGGCTGTCAATGCGCAGCGTACGACCAGGGCACGGGAGGGAGTCGTCCTTGAGATCTGGGACTCCGCAGGGAACCGCGGTGTGGGGGAAGCGTCTCCGCTGCTTGGGCACTCTGCCGAAACGCTTGCGGAGTGCGTGTCGGTTCTGACGGACATTCACCAAAAAATCGTGGGTTGCGATCACGAAGGATGGCCAGCAATCCCTGCGCTGAGCGCGGTGCCTGCTGCATGCTTTGCGTGGGAGTCCGCGCTGTGTGATCTGCTCGCAAGACGCCGACATGTCTCGGTCGCCCAGCTGTTTGGTGGCACATCCGCTCGCATTGCCCGCAATGCCGTGGTCTCTGATCTTGCTCAAGCAGAGGCGGCCTGGGCACAGGGAATCCGCACCCTCAAGGTCAAAGTGGGGCATCCGAAAAAAGAGGAATCTGAAGAGCTTCATTTTCTTGCTTCACTGCGTCAGCGCTTTGGGGATGCGCTCACGCTTCGACTGGATGCCAACGGTGCGTGGTCTATTCCTGAAGCACAGAAGCAGATGCAGCGTTTGGCCAGCATAGGACCCCAGTACGTTGAACAGCCGGTGTCTGCGGACTCGCTTCCACTGCTCGGTCGTTGTGCGGCACCCTGGGCTGCTGATGAATCCCTTGCAAGTGCTGACGTGGCGAGGACTCTGCTGGATTGTCCTTTGTGCGTGGCGTTTGTTCTCAAGCCCGCGCTCCTCGGCTTTCGGCGCTCGCGGGATCTTGCGATGTGTGCCCAGTCCAAGGGCAAAGGCGTTGTGATCACGCACGCGCTCGACGGGCCGATCGGTCTCGCTGCGGCCTGCGAGCTGGCCCTGTCTCTTCCGCTGGTTCCGTGGAGCTGCGGTTTGGATCTCCATCCGGGGCTGTCTGCCTGGCCCTCTGTTCCTATCCCGCAGCTCGTCCAGTCTCCCGCCTTTGTTTCGCCTTCGGAATCGCTGGGGCTTGGCTTTGCTTTTGGGGGGCTGCCATGGACCTGAGCGCCATTCACGCTGCAGAGGAGTCCGGGTCGGCCCTGGCGCTGATTCACACCGAAGGAGAGCTGACGTATGCAGAGTTATCAAAGTACGTTTCATCTGTGTGCGCAGCGCTTCGGCAGCGAGGTCTGGATTCCCAGACCCGTGTTGCACTCTGTGCGAGCAACCGCTGGCAGACGGTGGTGACGCTCCTGGCTCTCATCGAACAAGGGATTCCTTTCGTTGCGATGCATCCCCGCTGGACGGCCAAAGAAATCGACTTTGTGTTGGCCGATGCGACGCCCCGCGTCCTGCTGGATGATTCCTTGGTCGATGCGCTCCTTCTGTCGGAAGCGGCATCCGTCGATGTGGAAGTCAACCTGAGCGACGAAGCGCCGCTTGCGATTCTGTATTCGTCAGGAACGACCGGCACACCCAAAGGAGTCGTGCTTTCGCGTCGGGCATTTTGGGCCAGCGCCCAAGGAAGTGCAGAGAACCTCGGCTGGTGCCCGGAGGATAGGTGGCTTGTCTGTCTGCCGCTCTGTCACATTGGCGGCCTGTCGATCGTGACCCGGTGTCTGATCGCCAGGCGCTGCATGGTCATTCTGCCGCGGTTCTCTCCGAGCGATGTGCTCCGCGCCATCACTCGTCACAACGTGACGCTCCTCTCCGTGGTTCCGACCATGCTGCATGCACTCCTCGAACAGGATCGCGAGGGCGTTCTTCGCCAGTTGCGGGCCGTTCTCTGTGGTGGGGCGGCGACGCCGTTTCCGCTGCTTGCACGCGCAGCATCACAAGGCGTGAATGTCCTGTGTACCTATGGACTCACGGAGGCTTGCTCTCAGGTCACGGTTCAGAAGTGGCAAGCAACACCACTCGCTCGACGGGGATGTGGGACTCCTCTGCGCGGCGTGGAGCTTGGCATTCGCAGCGATGATGGACTGCCACTCACTGTGGGACAAGTTGGTCGCATCTTGGTCCGTGGACAGAGCGTGATGACCGGATATCTGCACAGGCCACCGCTTGGTAATGACTGGCTTGACACTGGTGATCTGGGAGAGATCGATAGCGAAGGGGCTCTGCACGTGCACGCACGTCGGCAGGATCTGATCGTATCCGGTGGCGAGAACGTCTATCCGCTTGAAGTAGAGCAGGCGCTTGTGGCTGTGACCGGTGTTTCCGATGCGCTGGTGTTTGGGATTCCTGATGATGTGTGGGGGGCGCTGGTCGCTGCTGCTCTGGTTGTCACAGAGGAGTTTGACTGGTCGCGGCTTGAGTCGGTGCTGCGCGAGCGTCTGGCCCGGTTTAAGCAACCGCGGCGCTGGGTGCTTGTTCCTTCACTTCCCGAATTGCCCAGTGGAAAGCGCGATCGTCGACGAGCGGTGCTCGAACTTAGTCCGCTTGTGAAGTCGCTTGATACGCTGCGCGCAGCACGTCAGGAACCGCGCGAGGCCGAAACGTCTTCCGATCAATGACGACGTGAACCGTCTTGCCGAAACAGTGAACGCGAACGGGTTCGGTACCAGAGACGATTCGGAAGCGGATCGTCACCGATGTCTCGCCAACTTCTCCGGACACGACTTCTACGGTCACTTCGTCGCCAAAGCGGAGCGGAAACTTGTAGTCTGCTTCCGCGTGAGCAAGCGGAGCGCCCCAATCCCCAGATGCGATGATGTGTGGGAGGCTGACTCCACGATCGCGCAAGTGGGCCACAAACGCATTGTGAAAGTAATCGAAGATGCGAGCGAAAAACACGATTCCTGCCGCGTCGATGTCCTGAAATGGGACGGTCATTGGATGAAGGTAAAGGGGGACACTCATCAAGGGCTCCTTCGTCGTAAGTCAACGTCATCCACACCGAGTAGTGGACGTTCCAGGTGTCGCTGCCAGAACTTCTGCTGCGCATCGGCTTGGGCGGCGAAAAATGCACTGCCATCGACGTAGATTCCACCTACCTCGCGGGCATAGTCACGACCCGGCGAATCCGCAGAGTAGTTGAGATCAAAGACCAGCTTGGGTCGCAGCGCTTTGGGTGGATTGTGTAAAAAGCGACTGCGTCCGACCGACCAGATGAGAACCGAGATCGCGGACAGTGAACAGACTTCAGCGCTTTGGTTGCGTGAGAGTCCGGTGCGAGCCGACAGAAAGTGAGCCTGTGGAAAGACGGCTTGCAGAAGAGGCAAAAGACCGCCTCCGCCAAACACGGCGATGGATGGAGTCTTGGTTGCGAGACGGTCGTGGTGATGCGCGAGGACATCTTCCCAGGCATGACGCAGACCGACGCCATCTGTGGTTGCGCCGATGACGGATCCATCTGCTTGAAAAGCCAGGGTGTTGCCTGCGGTCTGCGGATCGCGGGAATCGATCACGTCCCACCGCCCGCTGTGCTTGGTAACGGCATCGCGCAGCCATGGCTTGTGCGGGGATGTCACAGCAGCGGCGCGCAGCCCCAAGTCCCGCAACATCGACAATGCGTCGCCAGACCGGAGGTCTGTTTCTGTCAACCGCACTTTGAGGACTGGCACGTCGTATCGAGTGAAAAATGCCGCATGATGGGAAGGCGTGCGACTGTGTTCGACAGGATCGCCGATGATGGCCGCAAATGGAATCGGTTCCGCTTGGGGAATGGGAATCTCAAGCCGGGAACTCCACTCCTTTGGGGACGGCTGGTCCACGAGGATCGGAGTGGCTTCATCGCGCAGAAAGTTCAGCAGCAGCCGTTCGCCACGCAGCAAACGGTAGAAGCGAAAGCGTCCTTGACCATCGCTGGCGATCGGCAAAAACAGATTTCTTTTGGGATTCTGCAGGTGCCACTTGTGACCCTCCCAAAGCTCGGCAAGCGAGTGAATCGGGAGTGCTGCTTTGATGAGGAACTTGGCAGGATGGCTCGCACCGAGGCGCGCAAGCTGGGCCGCAACTGCCAATGAGTCATCGCGTGTGTGACAGGAAATCACACCCGAGAAGCGACTCGATTCCGCAAACGAAGCAAACAGCGCAGCGGGTGATGCGCAGCATTCCTGCGCCACATCCAGCAGCGCTGGCCCCACTGCTTGGACAAGATCCCATGGAGACTGGTGATCTGCGATCGGTGTACGCAGACTGAGGAGCACCCGGTCGGATGGAAGCCGCTTCCCAAACCACAAAAGCTCTTCGTGGGATAGAAGATCGTCGCGCAGCTCGATGAAACGGAGTCCCTGATCGAGTCGCGCAAGAACCGTATCGAGCACAGCTTGCCGATTCCGGTCGACCGGAAGGCGGACTGTCCAAGCTGCGCCGCGAAGGCTCTGCGCTGGGTTTCGCATGATGGGAGACTACTAGCAGATTGTCAGAAGCAGTGGCAGTATACCGCGCGATGCTCGTCTTGTGTGGTCCACCTGGCGTCGGAAAAACAACGATTGGTCGGATCTGCGCACAGCTTCTTGGCTGCGCATTTCTGGATACCGATGAGGAGCTATCCGCGCGCGCTGGGCTGCCTGTGTCGGAAATTCTGCGTCGTGATGGCGAGGCTGCGCTGCGGGCCCGCGAGCGAGCGCTTGTGTCTTCTCTCTCAGACGAGCCGCGCGTTCTTTCTGTGGGGGGTGGTTTCATCACGAGTGACGAAGCGCGGACTCTGCTTTTGCAACGAGGCTTTGTGTGTGGGCTCGCTGCGGCTCCTTCCGTTCTTCTATCTCGTCTACGGCAAAGCGGAATCGAGCGTCCGCTGCTGCTTCCCGACCCAGAGCGCTCGCTGCCGCCGCTGCTACTGAACCGGGAAAGTGCGTATGCTGACGTGCATGTGCGGCTTCGGGTCGATGACTGGACTGCCAGACAGAGTGCGGAAGCCATCTGCGGTTTGTATCGTCACTTCGTTTCGAGAAAAGAATCCGCGACAGCGCCTCGCTTTGGCGAAACCCAAGTTCAGTTCGGGGAAGATTTGCCTTCACCAGATGCGCTCAGCGAAACCGGACTACTGATAGTTGATGAGCGCATCGTCCAGCTTGCGGAGCGATCGTTTCCGTCGATCCTGGCTTGGATACAGCGCTTTCCCTACCGCTACGTAGTGGAGGCAGGAGAGGCGCTCAAAGACATCGCGAGCTTTCCGCGTCATGTGGAACGGCTTCTCGCGATTGCGGCTCCGCTGCCTCCCAATCGACTGTCCGTGATTGCGATGGGTGGCGGTTCGGTGGGGGACTTTGCTGGCTTCTTTGCCAGTGTGTTCAAGCGCGGCGTGTCTTTTCAGCAGGTCCCTTCGACGTGGCTCGCTGCGGTGGACTCTGCGCACGGCGGAAAGAACGCACTGAACGTGGGGCTTGCCAAGAACCAGCTTGGTACGATTGCACCTGCGGCGCGTGTGATGATCGCAAGATCACTTCTGTCGATGCAGCCTGTGGAGCGGGCCGAAGAAGCGATGGGAGAGCTGGCGAAGATTGCTTTGCTCGATGGTGGTGATTGGGTTTGTGGCTTGCTCGCATCACCTTTGTCGGGTGCGGACCTTTTGTGGGAATCGCTTCCTGATTCGGTGGCCGCGAAGTATCGCATCGTGGGTCAAGATCCGCAGGAGCGCTTGGGAATCCGCCACAGACTGAATCTGGGTCACACAGTGGGTCATGTTCTGGAGACAGTGCATGGTCTTCCGCACGGAGTGGCGGTGGCCCAGGGGCTCTATTTTGCGCTGCATTTTTCGGCGAAAAAAGGCTTCCTCTCTGGGACGGATTGCGACAGGCTGCTGCGTCTTTTGGCGGACCGCTTTGCGCTTCTGGATCGGCGCGGACTTCTGCCTCCCATTCCGTACGGTCAGTTTGTCGGCCTGCTGTCCCAAGACAAGAAGCGCACGAGCGAGCACTCGGTACGGTTTGTGTTTCTGCGCGGTCTGGGAATCCCAGATGTGCAGCCGGTGGCTTTGTCGGAGCTTGCAGCCGAAGCGATTTCCCAGGGCTATGTTGAGCCTGCGAAGTGAGACACGGAAATGATTCCCTTTCAATTTACCGGAGTGATTCCCCCTTCGAAGTCATTGCTGATTCGCTATCTGCTGCTGTCGCTTTATGACCCGGCGATGGTGCCGCCCCTTCTGTCACGCTGCAGTGACGTGGTTGTGATGCAGTCGGCTTGTGCGGCATTTGCAAGCGGACAGACGCGAATCCATTGTGGCGAAGCAGGGCTTGTGCTGCGGCTGTGTCTGGGCTATGCCGCGCGCCGCGGTGGTGACTTTGTGATCACAGGATCACGCCGGCTGATCGAACGCCCGCACGAACCGCTGCTGTCTGTGCTTCGCCAGCTTGGTGCAGACATTGCAATCGAGGGACCGAAAGAGAGGCCGAGTCTTCGGGTTCGCTCTCCGGGTTTTCGCAATCCGCTGCGTCCGTTGTCTTTGGTTGGTGGTCTGTCGAGTCAGTTTGCTTCCTCGCTGATCCTGAATGCCTGGGATCTTTCGTTTCCGATGGAGCTGCACTGCAACGAAGAGCCAATTTCCGAAGGCTATCTGGAGATGTCGATCGCCGTCGCCAGTGCTTGCGGCATGAAGGTCGAGCGGAAATATGAATCAGACAAAATGATTCTTATTGTGCCGCCACATCAGCGGCTTGCCAAAGGACAACCCCTTACGGAAGCGGACGTCAGCTCTGCCTTCGCTGTGGCGGCGCTGGCGGCTGTCGCGGGTTCTTGTCATGTTGTCAACTTTCCTTTACATAGTCTCCAGCCCGATCGTTGCTTTGTCGATATCCTGAAACAGATGGGAGTTCCGATTTCCCTGTCGGCTTCCGGTCTTTCTGTGGAGCGAGCCGAGCGACTCTTGCCAATTGAAGTGGATTTGGGGGGCGCGCCTGATCTGACGCCGGTTCTGGCCGTGTTGTGCGCACTTGCTGATGGGAAATCGACGCTCTTTGGGGCACCGCAGCTGCGCGGAAAAGAGTCCGATCGGATTGCGACGACTTGTGCACTCCTGCGCGTTTTGGGGCGGGCACACACCCCGCGTGAGGATGGAATCGAGATCGTTGGGAGTCCGCCAAAGGATGCAGATCGAAACCGCTTGATCCCGTTTGATGCAACTGGGGATCATCGCTTGGTGATGGCCGCAGCGGTCGCTCGCTGGGCCGGATTTTTCGTCGAGATTTCAGGTCTGTCGGCAGTGGAAAAGAGCTTTCCTGAGTTCCTATCCATCGCGCATCTTGTGGAAGCGAGCACTCGTGGGAAGGAGTCCTAGCCATGGCGGCCAATTCCTTTGGGCAACAGTTTGTGGTCACTACCTTTGGTGAAAGCCATGGTGTGGCGCTCGGGGTTGTGATTGATGGTTGTCCGGCGGGGATTCCTTTCGATTCGGAGCTGCTGGCGCGAGAGCTTTTGCGGCGGCGTCCGGGCAGCGTGACCAAGTCGGGTGAGAGTCTGACGTCGGCTCGGCAAGAGAGCGATGCGCCCGAAGTGCTGAGCGGAGTCTATGAAGGGAAGACGCTGGGGACGCCGATTGCGATGCTGGTGCGGAATGTCGATGCGCGCTCACGAGATTATGTCGAAATCGCCCGCAGCCCGAGGCCGGGGCACGCCGACGATGTATGGCGCCAAAAGTTTGGGCATGCGGATCCGCGCGGGGGAGGGCGGTCGTCGGGAAGAGAGACGGTGTCTCGGGTGATGGCTGGGGCGGTGGCCCAGATGGTTGCAAGGGCGATTCTCCCGTCCCTGTCGGTGCGCTGCTTTGCCCGTCAGATCGGACCGCTCGCGCTATCGGCTGATGAAATGGCGACGCTGTGGCGTGAGCTTCCGTCGGTGGAGGCGATCGACGGCTATCCGGCGCGGCTGCCCAGCTCGCGCCTGTCGAGCGAGGTCACGTCACTGCTGACCTCCGCAAAGCGCGAAGGACGAAGCCATGGTGGGCTGGTCGAGCTGTGGTGTGACGGCGTTCCACCTGGCCTCGGCCAGCCGGTGTTTCACAAGCTGAAGGCAGACCTTGGCGCGGCGATGCTAGGCGTTGGGGCCGTGAGCAGTGTCGAGCTGGGCGATGGGGCGGACGCGGCGACCGCGGAGGGCAGCGTCTTTCATCGGCAGACGGACAGGCCCGAGCGCTACGGCGGGATTCGCGGTGGAATCAGTACCGGGGAGCGGATCGTGCTTCGCGCCGCGTTCAAGCCAACAGCAACGGTGCTCGATGCTGCCAAGGCGGGCCGTCACGATCCGTGCATCGTGCCGCGGGCGATCCCCGTGCTGGAGGCGATGGCGTATCTAGTCCTTGTCGATCATCTGCTGTGGCGACGGAATGACCGGCTGCACATCGACTGATTCGTCGCTTTGGGCGTTTTCGGCCAGCACGCACAGCACCATCGGTTTTACGCCACGAGCAACGCGAAACAGTCCCCGCACCGCCCGGCCCACGGATCGTTCGACGTCTTGCAGTTCCACTGGGCTTGGCGCCTGCGACAGCGTCGCCAGGATCTCCTCGCCGAGGCGTGCAGCTTTGTGGCACAGGCTGTCGAGCGCTGGACCGGCGTCGGCGATTCCAATCGTTCGCACACTGAGTCGCTGCGGCTGTCCGTGCACAAGACCAATCACCACAAGACCCGTCTGCGCCACCAGCCTGCGCATCCGCAGCGTCTCGGGGCCAACCTCTCCGACGGTGGTGCCTTCCACGGCCAGACCGCCGCTGGGAAGCTGTCCCACGACCTGAGCTTGTCCTTCGTCCCCAAGCTCGATTACATCGCCGTTGTGTTGCACCAGCGCCGGAATGCCGAGGCTGCGAGCGATATCGGCGTGGGCCGTGAGCTGACGTGGACCGCCGTGGACCGGCAAAAGCGTTCGCGGCAAAAAGGTCTGGAGCAGCCACGAAAGCTCGTCGCGATAGCCGTGTCCCGACACCGAGTAAATGGGTCCTGACACCACCTCGACCCGATGTGCCACCAGACGATCGGCGAGCCTTGAGATTGCGCGCTCGTTGCCCGGAATCGCTCTCGCCGCCAGCACCACGCAGTCGCCCGGCTGAAGGCGTAGCTTGCCAAACGGTGGCGGTGATCCCGGTGCGAGCGCTGCCACCAGCTTGCCGAGCGCTGCCACCGTCTCGCCCTGTGTCCCGGTACAGAGCAGGGCGACCTCGCTCGGGGGCAGCGACGCCGCCTCGTCGGGTGAACACAGCAGCGAAGAAGGAAGCCGCAGCGCGCCGACTGCTTCCGCCGCATCGAGTGCGTCGTGAAGGCCGCGTCCGAGCAGACACAGTCGTCGACCAAGCTGTCCGCAGCTTCGCGCAAAGTGCCCAATTCGCTCAATGTGAGACGAAAACAGCGTCACCGCGACTCGTCCGCGCCGAGTCTGGAGCAGATCAAACAGCGCTTCCTCGACGATTTTTTCATCGCCCGCATTGCCCGGGGACAGCGCATTTGTACTGTCTCCAACAAGCAGGTCGATGGCGGGAAGTGGCTCCGGACGCGGGCCAAAGCGGACCGTATCGGCGATGACTTTGAAGTCCCCCGTGTGCAAGACCGAGCGGGTCTTCGGCGGTGGGACGGTCGGCAGCTTGCCTTGGCTGAGCTGCGAGGGCCGAATCGGACCGCTGAGCAGCAGGGCGCACGCCTCGGGAATCGAGTGCGGAACCGCGAGCGGCGTCACCAAAAGACCTTCGGGGTCCGGCTCTCTCGACGACGACAAGTGAAGCGGCTCGCCGGGCGCAATCGGTCGCGGATCGAAGAGCTTCATCGCGACGCCGTTGCGACGCAGCCGGTTTTGACACAGGCGCAGCGCAAGCGGTCGACCATAAATCGGAACCGGCGTGCCGAGCGACCGAAGCAAATGATAGACCGCGCCGACGTGATCTTCGTGCCCGTGGGTCAGGACCACGGAATGCGGCGGTCCGAACCGCTCCACGAGCGCCGATAGATCCGACACAAAATGGTCCACTCCCGGTGCCAAGTCATCGGGCATTTGGATGCCGCAGTCGACCAGGACCAGCGTTTCGGCACAGTAGTAGGCGGTCAAGTTGCGGCCGAATTCCCCGCATCCACCGACCGGAATGACAAGCATGGAGCGCGGACACTAGCAGCGCGCGGCAGGCCCGTAAAGCCCGGTAGCCGCAGCAAGTTTGTGAAGCCGCTTGCCGCGGAGCGTCATCCTGTGCTCAAAATGCGCCAAAGCGATGACGCAGACTCTCACGGAAGACCAGTTGGCGACGGCGCTCCGCGATCCGCAGTTGCGGCGCTGGGCGATTCAGAATGGCAAGCTCCACCGCGACTATCAGTTTTCGTCGTTCGTTGAGGCCTTTTCGTTCATGACGGCGGTTGCACTGCACGCCGAGGCGATGAACCACCATCCGGATTGGACCAATGTCTACTCGCGGGTCTCGGTGTCGCTGAACACGCATGACGTGCAAGGCATTACCGAGCGAGACATTGAACTGGCGCGGCTTATTGAGAAGCAGGCTGCTGGCCGCACCGCAGGTTAGCTGAGGGCTCGGTTGCGCATCGCAGGTAGCAAAGCATCGATGCTGAGTCGCTGGTTGGGTGGTCTGCTGCTGCTGGGCCCGACGCTGGCCCATGCCGTGGACGACGAACCGGGTGAATCGAGCAGGCCTCGCTCGCAGGTGGATGCCGTAAATGCGGTGAATCTGGCGCGTACGACGGTGTGGGATAGCCCGCGCTCGACGTCGGCGGTGCTGCGCGATGAACTGCGAGTGCGTCCGCCTCGAATGAGTGGCGATACGCTCGACACCGAAGACGGCGTGGTGGTGCAGAGGCCAAGCCACAACACGGCGCTGCCATCGATACGTGGTCTGGGCGATGCGCGGGTGCTGGTTCTCGTGGACGGCATTCGGCTAAATACGACGACAACCAGCAGCCTGCCCTCGGGACTTGGCAACATCAACCTGGTGGATCCGTATCTGCTCGAATCCGTCGAAGTGGTGCGTGGTCCTGGCCTGGTTTCGTACGGTAGCGACGGACTGGGCGGCACGATATCGCTGCGAACCCGACGCCCGGTTGCGATTGCGGGGGCGAACCTCGAGCTAAACGCGGGCACGCGGCTCAGCTACTCGAGCTTTGATCAGGCCTTTTCTGGCAGCCTCTCCGGCGGTGGTCGCTGGGGCCGATTTGCAGCAGAAACCGCCTTTTCGGCCAGGCACTTTAACGACTTGAGCGCTGGGTCGAAGGCGCCGACGATTCCGCTGACCTCGTTTAGCGACGGTGGACTGTATTTGGGCGTCAGCGCTGATGTCGGTCGCGGCAACGTCCTGCTCATCTACCAGGGCGGGCGACAGTATGACGGCCTGCGCAGCGAACGAAGCCTTCCCGACGACCTGTACCTTCTGACCGAGCTTGCACGAGACCTGACCTATCTTCGCTATACGACCAGCATCGAGGTGGCGGATACCTCCGTCGATGTTACAGCGACGGCGGCTTTTCACCGGCAGTCAGAACAAGCGACGCGCGCCCAAGTTGCTTTCGATCGCGTCGACCGGATGGGCAATCGCGACGACGTCTTGGCGGTTTTGGCGAATGTTCGGGCTGATCTCGGACGGGGTGGACGACTGGCCGCAGGAATCGAGGGCTACTTTGACTGGGTGTCGAGCAGCGCCGAGCAATCCACCATCGGTGGCAGCGGTATCGCGATGGCGAAGTCCGAGTGGCTGCGCTATCCCGGCGGCTCGGCGGCGCACAGCTTTGCGCTCTTTTTGTCGGACGAGCTGGACCTCGAGCACTTGTTTCGCGGTGAGCCCAGCAGCCAGCCTGGTCGAGTCAAGCTACTCGCCTCGGGTCGCGTTGGTGGAAACATCCTAATCGTCGGCGCAGATGACCGTCTGGCCCAGCTGTTTCCCGCCGCCAAGATATCGCTTGGGCGGCAAGTCGATCCGTCGGTGGTGTACGCGGGCTCTCTGCATCTGCGCTATGAGTTTGTGCCGGGCTCGGCAGTGGTCGCTGGCTTTATGACCGGAACCCGTCCGGCGAGTCTTGATGACCAGGCCCGTCTCGATTTGGGGCGACCGGGGCTGCTATTGCCGACGGAAGCAGCGCTGCTGCCCGAGACTTCCTACTCGGGGGAAGCCGGTGTCCGCCTGGCCTATTCGCGTCTCGAGCTATCGGCGCTTTATGCCGTCAATCGACTCGAACATCCAATTTCGCTGACGACCGCCCGCGTCGGCTCGATGGACTGCTTTTCGCTGTTGGCGGGGCGCTGCGTCGATCGACTGCTCACTCGGCGGAACGAAAACAGTGCGCTGCTTCATTCCGTCGAGGGAAGCTTCCGGTTGAATCTCTTTTCCGACGTCCACTTGCTCGGCAGCTTAACCTACACGTACGGCGACGTGCGGCTGGCTGGATCGACGGGAGAAGTGGAGCCGTTTTGGCGAGTGCCGCCGCTGTGGGGTCTGGGGGCTCTACGGCTTCGGCGACCGCGCTCGATCCTGTCACTCGCCGAAGTGGGGGCTCGAGCAGGAGCCTCGCAGCGACGGCTATCGAGCCAGGACAAGCTCGATGCGACCATCTGTCCGCCCGGAGCGACGATTTGTGATGGCTCGCCGTGGTTTGTCGTCACGTATCTGCGGGCATCGATGCGAGTCTCGCGCCAGCTTTATCTGTCGGGGCTGCTCGAAAATCTGACCAACGATACGTATCGTGTGCATGGCTCGGGCGTTGCGGGCCCAGGCCTCGGCGCGCACCTGACGCTGGAAGGCAACCTTTAGTCGCCAATCCCCAGCTTGCGACGGGCGTAGCCAGACTTCACCAGGTTCACAGCCTTTAGTTTTTCCGGCCAGTCGTCGCCAATGTAGTGGAACTCGAAGCGTCTCACCGCCGCTTCATACTCGCGCAGCAGACGATCGCGCACAGGCGGCTCGGCAAACGAGTACATAAGTGAGCTGCGTCCGATGGCGACGATCTCTTCCCAGGTGAGGTTGAAGTTGGTGACGGCGGCGAAGAACTCATCGGTCATGTTCGAGTCAAAAGCGCCACGGTCGTCGGTGTTGAGACAGACAGGAATGCCGATACGCAAAAATTCAGGAAATGGATGCACTTTGACGTCGGGTACGTATTTGAGAAGTTGATTCGACAAAAGCGAAGTTTCGATCAGGTAGCGGTTCCCTCGCATCAGCAGCACCGTCGACGAATCGGACAGCAGGTTGGTGCCGTGTCCAATCCGATTTGCGCCAAGGAGCAGCGTGTCTTTGACCTGGGTCCCTGGCGCTTCGCTTTCCCCCGCGTGGAGCGACAGCGGAATGTTGCTGTGCCGCGCGCGCATCCGTCGGAACACGTCGACGAATCGCAGTGCATGCCCGCGGCCATCTTCCTCTCGACCAGCCACGTTGATCCCGACGAAAACGTCGCGGTGCTTGGACACCAGGTCGTAGGCTCGCTCTATCTGCGTTTCGGCGTCGGGATGGTGACGCACAACCGTTGCCAAGAAGCGAACCGTCACTCCCGTCGCCAGCGCGTCGGGGGTGAGCAATCGGTCACGCAGCATCTGAACGCCGCGATCGATCGGAACCGGCTGCCCATAGATATCGATGAACTTCGGTCCGACGACAAACACCTCCAGATAGCGCAGACCTTCGGCGGCAAACCGGCGCATGTTGTCCACCAGTCCCGCGCCTGCGACGTACGGGTCCTTGCCCAGGTCACCAATCCGAGTGCCGATGGCGTCGAAAAACTCCTGGCGACCCTCTTCGTCGCGGTCGAGCTTCAGTCCCGACACAAAGAGCGCTTTTTCTTCAGTGGTGAGCGCCGTCAGCGCCACGTACTCTTCTTTTTGGCACGGAGGCAGTCCGTCGAAGACAGACTTCTGGATGGTGGAAAACCGGGGACCTGCTGTCGATGGGCTATTGGGGCAGTCGTGTGGACGGGCTCGGGTGTAGAAGATGTTGTTGTGGGTGACTTTGGGGTCGGTAGCGAGGAGGAGCCACGACTCGGCAAGATTGGAGAGATTGAAGTGCTGGTGCAGGTCGCCGCCCTTCGGCATCGCGTAGAGGAATCTGTAAAGCTGCTCTCGCGAGGCTACCTGCTTGATTCGCTCGAACTGCTGCGAGAATGTTCGAGCCGATAAGATGCGCGGCAGCAAACAGACCACTAACAGGGTTAGCCAGGTCAATTGCCGTCGGAAATGGTAAGTAAATTCATGCAAATACTTAGTCATGGGTCGCTGTTGGCCCAGCCAAAATAGCATGTGCCACTACACGTCCCATCAACTAAACACAACCAACAACAAAATAGAATCAAAGACCCGTCCCCTTCTTAGAGACGGAAATTCACTGCACTTTTTGGCGACCCCAACGGGGTTTGAACCCGTGTTACCAACGTGAAAGGCTGGTGTCCTAGGCCGGCTGGACGATGGGGTCAGAAATGAGAACCAAAGGTCGCGGCTTGTTGCCAACAGCGCCGCAAGACGACCCGCATTTTCCATGGTGGCCCTTCCTTGTCAACCCACTATTCTGGGAAAGCTGCTTTTTTTGTGAAAGCTGGCCCGCTTCCCGTCAGAAAAAACAACTGGCTGATTTTGGTAGGGCAGAACTGGATGATTTTACGACTGGTCTGGGCGAGCCATACGAAGTGTCAAAATGGCAAGCTCGGCTGGCGCTCCTGCCCGAATCGGCACCGAGCTTGATCCGACGCCTGAGTTTACGTAGAGCAGGGAATCGCCGACTCGGTAGAAGCCTCGAACGTAGTCGTAGCCCAGCTTGCGGAAGATGCGATCGGTCAGTCCCGGGATCTGTACATGCCCGCCGTGGGTGTGTCCAGCGAGAGCGAGTCCTCCGCCAAACTCGGAGACCGGCACTATCAGCGACGGAACGTGTGTCAGGATCAGTCGGCTGTCGCTCGGGTGAATGCCGTGAAATGCCCGCTCGACGTCGCTTTGGCGAGTCACCGCGTCGTCGAGACCAACGATGGTCAGCGGTGCGCCTCGGAGCGAGATCCGGGTGTGCTGGTTGCGCAAGACGGTGTACTGCTCACGCTGGAGCTCGGCGGTCACGCCGTGGCCATCGGTCCAGTAGTCGTGATTTCCGAGGACACAGACGGTTGGCACGCTGAAACCGCGCACCAGCCCACCGAGGAGCGGCACATATTTGGGGCTGTAGCAGACGAAGTCGCCGGTCATGACCACGAGGTCCGGCTGCTCCGCCTGGGCCATCTCGACGGCGTCGCGAATGAAGCGATGGGAAGTAAGGGACCCAACGTGAAGGTCGCTGAGATGGGCGATACGAATTCCGTCGTGAGCAGGGTCTAGTCCCACCACCGGAACCGTGTAGCGATGCAGGTCCGGCATGCGAGCGCGGCGCATCGTCTCTGCGGCACTCGGCTGAATCTTGGCCTTCACCATGGACCCAAGTATAGAGGGCACCCAGGATGCTTGTGGTAGCATTCGCCGTCACCATGCCGATACCCTTTTCGCGCCGGTCGTCGTTTGTCGCGTTTTCCGTCGGTCTTTTTGCGCTGACCTGCACAAGCGGGGGTTGCACACCGTACGTTCCTCGCTACGACTACGAGCTCGAGCCCGACCCAACACGGCTGGAATATGTGCTGGGACCGGGTGACGTCATCGACATTCGGCAATGGAAAAATCCCGATGTCTCGGGGCGAGTACGCGTTCTTCCCGACGGCAACATTGCGGTTCCCTTGCTAGGCCAGGTTCAGGCAGCGGGTCTGACGGCGCGCCAGCTTCGCGACAAGCTGGCCAAGGGTCTTGAGAAGTTCATCGCCCAAAGTTCCGACATGCCGACCTTGACGGTGGCGGTCGATGAGTTCCAAAGCTATGCGATCAGCGTCGTCGGAGAAGTTTCCCAACCCGGACACTATCAGCCCGGTCATTATGTGACGATTCTTGAGGCAGTCTCGCTTGCGCACGGACTGACGCCGTACGGCAAGGGCGAAAAGATGTTCATTTTGCGACGGGGGTCGGCGGCGCAGCGGAAAATTCCCATTTCGTACCCGGCGCTCATTGCGGGCAAGCGTCCCGACATGAACCTGTACCTGATGCGGGGAGACGTATTGGTTGTGCCATGACGCAGGCAGGCCAAGATACCGTCGATGTGCTCCAGGTTCGGTTTCCACGGCTCTATGCCGAGGAAGCTGTCGCGCTGCTGCTCGCGAAGCTGCACGGCGGGGAAAGTACAGGTGTCTGTTTTCCCGACATGTCGACGCTGAACCTGGCTGCCGAAAAACCATCCTTTCGGCGCTTGCTCCAGCATCGGATGCTGGTCCTACCCGACGGTGCTGGGGTCATGTGGGTTGCGAGCTTGCGAGGCAAGCCGCTGCCCGCCAATCTCAACGGAACCGATCTGGTCCCGCGACTTTTTGCGGCGGCGCCGACTGGAACATCCGTCTTTCTGCTGGGCGGTCGCGATGGAGTTGCGGCGCGGACGGCGCAGCGGTTCGCCGAATGTTTTGCACATCTGCGTTTCGTCGGTAGCTCGCACGGCTACCTGTCGTCGGATGAGGAGAGTCAGCTGATAGACCGTCTGGCGGCGCTACGACCGCAGGTTGTTCTCGTCGGAATGGGCAATCCGCTGCAAGTAGAGTGGATTGACCGTCATCTCGATGATCCACGGCTGCGCGGGACGCTGTGGCTTGCCGTCGGTGGGCAGTTTGATTATTACGGCGGAACGCTCAAGCGGGCACCGGCGACACTTCGACGGCTTCGTCTTGAGTGGCTGTACATCGTCGCCCAGCAGCCCCATAAGCTCAGTCGGTATTTCATCGGCATTCCTCGCTACCTTGCGCGCTGTGCGCTGGCTGCGGCAACGCATTCACACGATCTTTCAGACGGAGATTCCCCGTGAGTCTGAAGGCGAGAGCACGCGGTCTCCTCAAGAGCGGTCTCCGACACGCTGTGGCAACGGTCGGTCGCTGGGGCGAGCCCGACGAGGCGCCGCGCATTCTCTGCTACCACGGAGTCTGCGACGAGCCTCCGGATGAGTGGTCCGTCACCCCGAGACAGCTTCGGGAACAGCTCGCCATCATCTGCGACGAGCGAAAGCCTGTTTCTCTCCCACAGATGATGTCCTGGTTTTTGCACGGAACGCCGCTTCCGTCGCGGGCGGTCGCCATCACATTCGACGACGGCTATCAAGATGTGCTACGGCACGCCGCGCCAATTTTGGCCACGCACGGAGTCGTGGGAACGGCGTTTGTCATCACCGGACTTCTCGATGGACAGGATCACAGTGCCAGCTATTTGCCGACGAGGCCGCTGCTGACTTGGGCAGAAGTCCGTGAGCTCTTGGCCGCGGGTTGGACGATTGGTTCTCATTGTCTGACGCATCCCGTGCTTGCCAATCAGGCGACAGCAGACGCCGCTCGAGAGCTTACCGATTCCCGACGACGACTGTCGGATGTACTCGGAATCGATGCGTCGCTGCTTGCTTATCCCTATGGGACTCGGCAGACGGTGTCGCTTCGCGATCGAGAGCTGGCGCAAGAGGCGGGCTATCAGGCGGCGTTTCTCGATGCGATCGGATCGCTTTCGCGTGGACAGGACCGCTTCGCGCTGCCGCGCTGCAAGGTGCTGGGTTCCGACAGCTGGCGCGTTTTTCGTGCGTCAGTCATCGGTCAGCTCGATCTGTGGCGACGGGTGGAGGATCGCTAGTCGATGCAGCGCTCATGGCTTCAAGTGGCGGGTCTGGAACGGAGCGCAGCCGATGTGCGTCTGCCGTCGCTGCTTTGCGCAGTCGCGGTACCAGCTCCGATTGCGTGCGGTGATGTACTTGCCGTCGATGTTCAATCGGCTGAACAGCAGCCGGGTGTCGTCTGTGTCCTGACGGCAAACTCCCATCTGGATGAATCGGCGCGACGGTTTGAGCCGCTGCTTCAAACGCTGCTTGCGCCGACGGTTCAGCATGCCGGGCAGATCGTCGCGGTGGTCGTCGCCGAGACCCAGCAAAAAGCGGTTGCGGCGGCGGCAAAAGTCGATCTTCGGGTACGGGCCAAGTCGGCTTGTCTGTCCATCGCTGCGGCGCTGGCTGCCGGGGCGGTGGGTTCAGTCGCGAGGCGCAGCATCGAACACCCTGCGGAGTCGTTTGCACAGGCCAAGACCCGTTTTGTGCAAACGTATCGGACCTCGCCACGTCACGCTGGCAGTTACCCAGATGGTGTGGCCACGGCTGTGTGGCGAGACGACGGCCTGACCTTGTTCACGGTGGGGCGACCCGCGCCTGGACTCGCGGAGCGGCTTGGACTTCGTCCCGAACAGCTTCTTGCCGTGAGTTCGTTTGTCGGGTCTGAGCGCGTCGTGCAAGGTCCGCAGGTCGAGCTGGCGGTGATCGCTGCGGCCCAGCTCCGCCGTCCGGTGCGAATGATCGCTGCGCCTCTCGACGCGACGGGTATCGTTCCCGAGACCATCCAGACCGTGCAGATCGGTCTTGCTGACGACGGTCGGCCATCGGCACTTTTGCTGCGAGGCGCGGTGGGCACGGCTCGGCCCGTCGATGCGTCTGTTGTCGATGACGCCTCGATGCTGGCGAAGCTGTACGGGTTCGCCGCCCAGGAGCTTCACGTCGTTTCTACCGCGGTGCATTTTCCTTCTGGTGATGGGCAATCGGGCTCGATCGGCTCGGCGCAGGGCTTGTCGCTGACCTTCGGGCTCGAGTCGGCGATCGATGAACTCGCGGCGGGACTTGGTGCGGATCCGATCGCGATCCGGCTACGGTGGCTCGACGGAAATGAGTCGAACGAAGCGAACATGCTGCGCGGCTGCCTGTCGTCCCTTCAGCGGATGAGAGCACAGCTCGTCGACAAGTATGCTGGTGATTGGCGGCTCGGTGTTTCGTCCGCGATCCATCGCGGACCCGCTGGGAGGTCGCTTGTCGCGGCGCACTTGGTTCTGGCGAGTCTCGCTGCGGATCGCGCCCCGAAGCTATGTCACCTTTTTTCGCTTGCCGACGGCAGTTTCGATGCAGCGGCTGAGCCGTTGGCGATCGTGCGGCGGTCCCTGGACAGGGCTCGTCGGCTGGCGATGCGGCCCGAAATTCTGACGCTTCCGCGAGCGGGCTGGGCCTCGCTGCATGCAGACGATTCCGGCGCTGAGCCAACCGTGCTGTCCTGCGTCGTGTCTGGGGTACAAGTCGATGGCGAGAAGCAACCACCGCTCGATGCTGATTCCCTCGCGCAAGTGGCCGAAAAGGGCGTCGATGCAGCGATGCTCAGTGCCTTGGCGGCTGCGATGTCGGGAACGATGTCGGAACGTGCACGCCAACTTCCGGTGGCCTGGCGCAGTGGACGTGTGGCCCCCTCGTGACGTATGTCGGTTGAGGTAGGCGTGGGTATGATGGGCCGCAAAACTGCAAAATCTTCGTCGCCGAGCTTGTGTCATTGAAAGGCACGGCAAGCTATGGCATCCGTATTGAATAGACAGTCCTGCAATTGCAAGGAGGCCTCATGCGGTCCTTGTCCGTAAGCACTCAGCGTCGCCGTTTCAGAATGTCCGCTTCGTTGCGTAAGACCTCTGTCGCTGCGCTTTGGTCAGGTGTTGCTCTGTCGAGCACGCTCGCGATGGCCGCTGAGCCGGTGGTGTCCGCCGATGAGCCTCAGACGACCTCGGTAACTCAGTCGACAACGACCACGGTTACGACCAATGCTCCGTCGGTTGCGGTGGCACCGCTGCCGCCACCTCCGACGGTTGCTCCGACGGTGATTGCGCCGGTTCCAGTGGCTCCCCAGCCGGTGGCCCCAACGGTGATTGCGCCGATGCCGGTGGCGCCGCAGCCGATCGCACCGCCGCCTGTGCCGATGGGTGGTTATGCGGGTGGATACCAAGGGCCGATTTACTTCAATGGCCCGGTGTGGATCATTCCGGCGCAGCCGGGCGCGCCGACGATGGTGCAGCCGGTGCTTCCACCGCAGCTTCCACCGCCGCCCGTCTACGTTCAGCCGCCGCGGCTGATTCAGCCCCGCGTGATCCAGCCGATCGCTCGCCCGCGCGTGACGCCGGTGTTTGCGAAGCAGCAGCCCCGCGGTCCAGTGTTTGGAATCGGCGTGCGCTTTTCGACGCTTGGCATTCGCTCGCAGGAAGTGTTCGGCGACAAGCCGACGCTGCTCGGCGGTGGCGTGCAGATGCGCTTCCGCAACCAGGGCCACTGGGGATTTGAGCTGGCGCTCGACGCCTTGAAGACCAACATTGCCGACAGCGCGTACGTGCGGACGTCGTATCCGTTCACGTTTTCGCCGATGCTGTACATCTTCAAGAACCGTCCCGAGAACCACTTCAACATCTACGCGACGGCTGGCTTTGGTCTGATGGCGAGCGACATCGCGCTCTATCAGGGCTCGCGGCAAGAGCGGAATCAGCAGTTCTGGGAAGTTCTCGGACAGGCTGGTGGCGGTCTGGAGCTGCGGTTCACCCGCCTCGCGCTGTTCGCCGACGTGCGCGCCATCGGAATGCTTCTCGACCAGGGCAGCGAGCCGGGCAAGTTCTACGACGGCGTCAGCAGCGGCCCCATTGCACCGCAGAGCATTGGCTACAAAGCCAATCTCGGCGCGATGCTCTGGTTCTAGAGCCATTGCCGCTCCCTGGCTGCGTCGATTGGAATTGAGCTTGCTCCCTCTCGACGCAGCACAGCTGGAATCTTCGGCAGCCTTTTCTCATGAGCAATCCTGACCCTCCTTCCTCAGACACCGATCGCACCAGCGACGAAGTATGCCAGCTCGAATTTGAGGGACGTGCCATCGCCGCGCACACGGGCGATACGGTCGCTTCGGCGCTGATCGCGGCGGGGGTGCAGGTGCTGAGCCGCTCGCTCAAGTTCCATCGCCCCCGCACGGTCTTTTGCCTCAGCGGGTCGTGTGGCTCGTGTCTGATGCGAATCGACGGGCGACCGAACACGCGGGCCTGCCAAGTCAAAGTCGAACCGGGGCTTCGTTGTGCTCGCCAGAATGCGTGGCCGTCTGCGGACTATGACTTGTTCGCCGCAGCTGATGCGATGTTTCCCGTTGGGATGGACCATCACACGATGTTCACGTCGCCCAAGCCGCTCAACCGACTGATGCAGCGCGTTGTGCATCAGCTTGGTGGAACGGGACGGCTTCCCGACGAAGAGATGGCTGCCGAAGGTGCATTGTCGCTTGTCTGTCGGCACGTCGATGTGTTGGTCATCGGCGGTGGGCCTGCTGGGTTGGCTTCCGCGACTGCCGCTGGACGACTGCTTGGGCCGGACCGTGTGCTGCTCCTTGATTCGCAACCCGAGACGGGCGGCAGCTATCTGTGCCATCCCGAGCTTGGACGAGCCAGTGCTCGCGATGCTGTGCAAGAGGCAGATACGGCGGGCGTGGAGATTCTTTCAGCGACGGCGGCATTCGGTTATTACGGCGAAGAACGTCACTCGGCGCAGCCGGTAGGGAAGACTGGCCTTGTCGCTGCTGCGTCGGAAAAGACGCTCTTTAAGCTGTCGGCTGAGCGATACATCTACGCAACGGGAGCGACGCCGCAAAACCTGCTGTTTATCGACAACGACCGGCCAGGCGTTCTGTCGGGTCGCGCGGTGGGCCGACTCTTGGCATGCCACGGAATTCGGGTCGGAGAGCGTCCTCTGGTCGTCGGACAAGGGGAGTATGCGGACGTCCTGGCATCTGCTCTGCGCCGGAGTGGTCAGACGGTGATTACCGTAGACGGCGTCAAGGACCGAGTCACTCGCGCGCTTGGCGGAAGTTGGGTCGAGGGTGCCGAGATCTGCGACGAGCGTGGGGTTCACCGGACGATCGCTTGTGATCTGATCGTGATCGCCACACCACCAGCAGCGGCATCGGAGCTGGTGATCCAACACGGAATTTCCGTCGAGCTTCGGACCCCGGGAGGATTCGTTGCGCAAGCCGACTCTGACGGCGCGACTGCTGTCGCCGACGTTTTTGTCTGTGGCGAACTATCGGCGACGATGTCGGCGACAGACGCTGCGGCGCACGGCGATCGCGTGGGCAAGTTGGCGGCGAGGACGCTCCTCGGGCTCCAGGGTGGCCCATCGTCTTCGGCCAGCACGGGTTAGTTCTGCGAGGCTGCCATGTCGGAAAAATGCATCGTGTGCCCGTGTGAAGATGTGACGCTCGCCGATGTCGAGCAGGCGATTTCGCTTGGTTATCTCGACATCGACGAGGTCAAGCGCTTCACTGGGCTTGGGACGGGGCCCTGCCAGGGCAAGCAGTGCATGGTGAACACCTGTCAGCTTCTTGCTGTGGCGACGGCGCACGATCCGGAACGACAGGAGCGGCAGCCGGGCGCTCGCCAAGATCCACATCCGTTTACCCCACGCCCGCCGGTGCAGCCGGTGTCGCTCTACGTGCTGGCCGCAGGCAAAGGAGCAACCCGTGACCGCTAGCGGTCGGATGCCCGCAGCCGCTCTTCGGCTCGCAGCCGAAGCCGAGACCGTCATCATTGGTGGCGGCATCATGGGCCTTGGCATCGCCTACGAGCTGGCCCGCCGTGGCCGCAGCGACGTACACGTCCTTGAGCAGGAGTATCTGACGAGCGGCGCGTCTGGTCGAAACGGCGGCGGCGTTCGGATGCAGTGGTCGACGGAAATGAACATCCGGCTGATGCAGGAGTCGATCGACATCTGTCGTGACTTCGCCAGCGAGCTGGGCATCAACGTCTGGCTCCGTCAAGGTGGCTACCTGTTTCTGATTCGCAGCGAGGCGGAGAGGAACCAGCTGGAACGGAATGTGGCGCTCCAGAATCGACTTGGTGTCCCGACGCGGATTTTGTCACCGCAGGAAGCGCTCAAGATCGTTCCAGAGCTGAATACACGCTCGTTTGTGGCTGCTTGCTATAACCCCCGCGACGGAGTTGTGTTTCCCTGGCCATTTATTTGGGGCTACGCGAACGCGGCGGCGGACCTGGGGGTAAAGATTCACAGCTACACCAAAGTCACGGCGATCGACGTCTGCGGACCGCACGACTTTGTCGTTCACACGAGCAAAGGTCCGATTCGCGCCGAGCGAGTCATCAATGCGGCCGGTGCGTGGTCGCCTGCGGTCGCTCGACTGGTGGGTGTGGACCTGCCGAACCATCCGCATCGTCACGAAATCCTTGCAACCGAGTCACTGAAGCCATTTCTTAAGCCGCTGGTCAGCGTGCTCAGCTCGGGGCTGTATTTTTCCCAGTCGATGCGCGGTGAGATCGTCGGTGGAATCACGGTGCCAGACCTTGACGATGGCCAGGTTCACCTCGGCTCGCGACTGCGTTTTCTTGAGGACATGTCCGCCGAGCTTTTGCAAGTCATGCCGGTTCTGTCGCAGGTTCGCGTGCTTCGCCAGTGGGCGGGGCCGTACGACGTGTCTCCCGATGGTCTGCCGATCTTGGGCGAACCCGACGGACTGCCAGGCTTTTATCTGGTCTGCGGATTCGTCGGACACGGCTTCATGATGGCGCCGGTGATCGCCCGCTATTACGCCGAAATGCTCTGCGGCGGCAAGCGACACCAGGTCTTTGACCGCTGCAAGCTCTCTCGTTTTCGCGACGGCACGACCGAGCGCGAGGTGATGATCATCGGTTAGGTTGCGAGAAACCGCACTGTCGTCGATGATGTCGTCATGGTGAGTTCCTCGTTGCATCCTCCTGTGGTGCGAAAACTGGTTGCTCTGGGCTTGCTGCTTTCGGTCCACATCGCTCACGCGCAGAGCGGGACACCGGGCTCGTCTGGGGCGATATCGCCGGTTGACGACGGCTATGGTTATCGTCCGCCGCCGCCGCCGCCTCCTCCTCCTCCCCCGCCGAAACCCGAGCGTGAGACCATTTCGCGCAGCTACTTTCAGTTCACGATGGGCTTTTTGGCCGGTGGTCGAAAGTACTCCGACTCGTCTTTCGAGAACACCAACGGTGTCGCGGCCA
Source organism: uncultured Myxococcales bacterium (assembly GCA_964437195.1). Classification (GTDB taxonomy): domain Bacteria; phylum Myxococcota_A; class Polyangia; order Palsa-1104; family JAEUJZ01; genus JAEUKA01. Next base: position 33,688 of record CAYTGC010000010.1, read on the forward strand.
ACCTGAGCGAGCCGTTTCTGAAAGCGCCGTTTGACTACGAGACGGTGCTCGGCCTTCGCTACGACCTTCGCGTCGTCTATTCGTATATTCGCGGTACCGTCGGAGTCGATTTCCCCTTTTCGACCTTCCGGGGCCGCGACGCGATGGGAACCTATACACTCGACGGACGAACCGTCAATGTGGCGGTTCAGTCGCTGCGTCCGTACGAGCTGCGCTTTGGCATCGGCGGTGAGTATCCGATTTGGGTCTTTGCGCCGTTTGTCGATCTCGTCGGCTATGCCTATTGGGCCAACGTTGGCGTTGCTGTGAACGACGCCAAGGCGGAATTCCAAGCGCGCGGCTTTGGCTTTTCGGCCCGTGCGGGCACAAGGGCGCACGTCAAGCCATGGTTCTTCGTGCAGCTTGCCGGGGACGTCGGAATCTACGGTCCGACACGCTGGAACGCCGAGCTGTCGCTTGGATTTTCTGCCCCAGCCAAGCGCTACTAACCGACGACAGCCAGGAGCGCGGTGACCGACGCTGCCACCGCGAGTGGAATCGTCAGGTTGTCATCAAGCTTCGTCGAGAACACCTCTGCAATTGCGCCTGATAGACCAGCCACCGTAGCGATCGCGACGTGCCAGCCGATTCCCCCCGGGATCATCGCATGGGCGACGACAAGCGAAGTGATCGCCGCCGAAACGAAGAAGCCCAGGCTGCCCTCCAGCGACCGGCCCGCCCGCAAGGTGGTGCGGCCAAATCGCCGACCGATGAGTGCTGCGACGGGATCACCGATGCCCAGCACCAAGACGGCCAGGGCAGAGACGGCCCTTTGCGTGCTTACCGCCAACAGCAGCAGCGCGGTGACATACCACGTCGAGGAGTTGACTCGGTATCGCTCGTGGACATGCGCGACCTTGCCAAACATTGCCATCAGCCGGTCATTGAGATCGGGACGGAAACGGCGTGCGATTTCCAGGCTCCAGGCCGTCACGCAGAATGCCGCCGCCGCCGCGATGATGAAGCCCTGCGTCGGGGCGAACAGAACGACGAGCAGCGAGGTGAGCGCCGACCCAACGTGAAACATGTTGCGCTGGTAGTTGGTCGGTCGCAGGCTCGGGGCTGCGACGTGGGCTGTTCGTAGCCACGCCGCCAGCGACTCGTAGGCCGGATGAACCTCGCGCTGGAACGCTGCCCAATAGGCCTTCGCCGACGCAGTCTCGATGCGCTGCGCCCGCTCGAGCGCTTCCATAAGCTGTGCCAGCTTCCCCGCCAGGGAGTTGCCCGACGCTGCGCCGAGCTCATCTTGCGAGTTTTCACGCAGCCACGCCAACCGTTTCATGATCCGCTGGACCTGGGCGCGCGCGTCGGCTTCGATGTCCTCACGAAACGACGCTGGATCGATTTTCCGCAGCAGCGAATGTAGCTCGCTCGACGTCTCGCGAGTTGCAGCAAGGGCAGAGTGCATCACCAACCTAGTCAACCTGCAAGCATGTCGCGGCGGGGACATAAGTCTGTCACCGTTTTGTCACAGCGTCGGCAGTTTGGTGTCAGACGGATGCGCCCGCAGCCAATGGGCGCCCGACCTTTTTTGCATCGCCCCTTCTTTCCGGCGCGACGGCGCCCGAACCTTTGCGCTAGGTTGCTGGGCCGTGCCTTCTTCCGAAACGCCATCTTTGCCCAGCGACACCGTTCCGGCGTTCTACCGCTGGTCTGTACTGCTCCTCCTGAGCGCGTCTCTGTTCGCGAACTACTACCTGTACGATTCGCTCGGGATGGTGGCCGACTTGGTGATGCGGGAACATCACCTGAGCGAGGTTGACTACGGACTTTTGTCGGGGGCCTACAGCATCGCCGGGGCGTTGGCGCTGCTTCTCGGCGGAGCGCTGATCGATCGACTCGGAACCAAGCGGTCCATCGTTCTGTTTGGCTCTCTGTCGGCGCTGGCTGGTGTACTCACCGCGATCGCACCGCATTTTTTCTTCCTCTTGCTGGCGCGTTTTGTCCTTGGGCTTGGTGGTGAACCGCTGGGCGTCGCGGTGAGCACAGCACTCGCTCGCTACTGGAAGAGCAAAGATCTCGCGTTTGCGTTCGGCATAAACCTGACCTTTGCTCGACTTGGAACCGTTGCTGCCAATCGATCTCCGCAGTGGGCGGAATCGGCGTATGCCACCGCCAGCTCGCGTCCCGCACTGTTCATCGCGGCAGTGATTGGGATCATCAGCTTTGCAGCCGGAGTCCTGAATTCCCTGCTCGAAAGGAGAGCGGAACAGAGACTCGCACTTGCGCCTTCGGGAACCCCAGACAGACTCTCCGTAAGCGAGCTACGCGGCTTCGATCGCGGCTATTGGCTGCTCATCGGAATCTGTCTTGGTTTCTACTGCGCACTTTTTCCGTTCCAGTCGTTTGGCACCAAGATTTTTGTGCATGTCCATCGGCTCTCTCGCGAAGATGCGGGGGCGCTGCTGAGCTATCTTCCGACGACGGCGATGTTCCTTGCCCCGTTGTGTGGACTGCTGGTGGACCGGACCGGAAAGCGTGCGGTGCTGCTGATCATAGGACTCCTATTGGTCGCACCCGTGTTTCCTCTGCTCGCGATTCCTGGCTTTCCTCCCCAGCTTCCAATTGCGCTGCTGTGTCTTGCTTTTTCGCTGCTCCCGGCGGTGCTCTGGCCCTCGGTGTCCTATCTGGTGGATGCCAAGAGGTTAGGAACCGCGTATTCCCTGATGACGCTGCTCCAGCAGCTCGCGCTATGGGTCACTTCGACGCTGCTCGGTGTTTGCAACGAGCGCGCCCAAGCGAGCGAGCAAAATCCCCTGGGCTATTCACCAGGTCTGTGGCTTTTGGGAGCGCTGTGCTGGATTGCTCTCTTGTGTGGTCTGCTGCTGTTTTGGCGCGAACGGAAGAGAGTCCCGGCGCGGATGTAAAAGCGGTGTGAGCAAAACAGACAAACCCGCTAGGAATCTTGCTGTCCAAACAGCTCTTGCTCAAGTTCAGCGACGGTAGTTGGCGCGTGTCCTTCCAGGTGGTTGTTGACAAGGACGTACGCTTGGTCTGTGGTTGAGATGCTGCGCAGTACCTGGAGCATGTCCTTTCGTACTGCATCTGCCCGCTGATGCAGTCGATCATAGGGAGCCCAGCTTGAAGCCTCTGCATAGCGCATCCCAATCGGAAGCAGCGCCCGCAGAACATAAAACGGCCAAGTGTCACTGGCTTTTTGCATCAGCGCAAACTGCTGTTCGATCGGCGGCATCTTGGTCCAGGAATTGAGGACGTGGGAAACCCCATGGGTCAAAAGGATCGACAGATAGCGCTCGGTTAGGTGGAAATCCGTACGAAGCTCAACGGAAAGCGGACCACAGAAAACCTTGCGAACTTCGCCCAGAAAATGATCGAGCAAGCGACAGAAATCCGCTTCATAGATCTCGTTTTCCTGTAGCTCCAAGATGAGCGGACCCAGCACGTCTCCTAGTTCATCTGCAAGCGGCTGCGCGACATCTTCCAGAAAGATCTGTGGATCGAGAAAGTGCGGATTGATCGAGTCATCGAGCCGCCACTCTGTGATCTGCTGTGGCGTGTAGCGGCTCACCGTCAGCTCATGAAAAACCTTTGGACAGAGAACGACTTTTTCGGGCAGCGGACGAAGCTGACTTGCGTATTTGGCGAGCAGTTTTCGTCGAGAGGATGGCTTCACGTAATACATGTTGTCTGCGCCCGCACAGCGAAAGTGCGGATCGCGTGCGTACTCCGCGAGACAAAGATCCGAAAAGCGACCGCTCGATCCGTAGGCTTTCACGCTGCGGTAGACACCACCATCCCAACCTGGATACACCCACGAGCTTGTCCCAAAGCTGCGGCTTGGGATTCCGATCTTGGTCGGGATGGGAAGCGATGCCGGATCGAACGCATGGCTGGCGCTGCGTCGGAGAGATTCCTTGGCTGGGACCGGATCTTCCTGGGCTGCGAAAAGGGAAAACTGCTGCGCCATGCGCTAGGTGATGCCACAGTGCGCCCATGGACGACAAGCGTTGACTGGACAGGGCTTTTGTGCGACCGGCATTTCTGTGAAGAGCCCCAAGTCGAAACCCTACGTCCGCTTTCTTGGCTTTGTTCTGGCGTCGATTCTGTTTGTGCGGAGCGCTGCAGCAGCACCGCCAAAGGAAGCTGATTTCCGACGGGTTACCGATTGGCTGTGGCTCCTCGCTGGGGTTGCCACCGGCTTTGTTGCCCACGAAGGCGGACATCTTTTGCTCGACCTGGCCGCCGGTACCAAGCCCGAGTTTCGCAAGGTGTCCCTGGGTCCGTTCCCGTTTTTTGCGATTCAGCCAACGGTGTCCGACATCTCACCGCGGCTCCGGTACGCCATTCCGGCGATGGGCTTTGCGATGCAGGATTTGTACTCCGAGCTGATCTTGGGCATCGATCCTCGGATACGTGAGCACCACCATCCCTTCTTGAAGGGAATGCTGGGTTTTCATGCGGTGCTGTCGGTAGGGTACGCCATCACCGGCTTTGCATCGATCGGTCCGTCGCAAAGTGACGTAAACTCGATGTCGCGTGCGCTCTCTGTCCCACCGTGGGGAATCGGGATTATGGTGCTGGTTCCGGCGGCGTGCGATGTGTACCGCTACTTCGTTCCAGACTCGCGCTGGGCGCCATGGGTGAGTCTGTCTGCGAAGCTGACCACCATCGGTGCCATTGCCGTCTTCTGATCGCCTGCAGATGGGACTTCCTCGGCGAATAACTCCGTTGTGATTTGCGTCACGGCGTGGTACGCTCTCATCGAGGTGTCCTCTGTAATGTCCGAGTCACGGCTTGGTCCATATAGACTGCTGCGCAAGCTCAGCCAGGGCGGCATGGGCGCAGTCTATGAGGGCTTCCACGACGCCGTTGAGAGGCACGTCGCGATCAAGGTTCTGAAACCCGAATTTGTCCACAATCAGGACTTTGTGACGCGCTTCTTCAACGAAGCGAAAGCGGCCAACCGAATCGGACATCCGAGCATCGTGCAGATCTTCGACTGTGGACGACTTACCGACGGTACGTCGTACATCGTGATGGAACTTCTGCACGGCGAGACGGTCGGGATGCGGATGCGTCGGAGTGGCGGTCGACTGCCGCTCCTCACCGGGCTTCAGATCATTCGCCAGATTGCCAACGCGCTCGCCGCTGCGCATGCAAAAAACATCGTCCACCGCGACCTCAAGCCGGACAACATCATGCTGGTGCCGGATCCGGCGATTCCAGGTGGTGAGCGGGTCAAGCTGCTCGACTTCGGCATCGCCAAGCTGCGTGATCCGAACGTGCGCAAGAACGTGACCAAGGGCGACTCTCTCCTCGGGACGCCCGCTTATATGTCACCGGAGCAGTGCAGAGGTGGCGTCGATGTGACCGATCGCGCCGACGTGTATTCCCTCGGCGTGATTCTGTATCGTGTGCTCGCAGGCCGTCTCCCGTTTGTGGCGACGGGTGGTGGTGAGCTCTTGGGGATGCATCAGTTTCAGGAGCCGACGCCGCTCAGCGAAGTGGCGGGCTATTTGCCGCAGCCGGTGATTTCTCTCATCGAGACGATGATGCGCAAAGACCCAGCGGCGCGTCCGTCGATGAGCGAGATTGATCAGCGTGTGGCCGCCCTTCAGACGGAGCTTACGGGCTTTGTTCAGCCGCTGTTTCCGACGGCGGAACCCGAGACTGGCTTTGACGACGACGATGAGCATGACGCTGCGACGATCGACGCCTCGAGCAGCGATGCGGAACTGCCGCTGAGCTTGGTGTTTGCGCCGCTCGCAACCCCGACGACGCCGATGACGCCAGGCTCGGGGGCACCGAGTCGCCCGTTTGGCCTCGACGAGTCTGGTTCGCAGGGGAATCGCTCGACGATGAACATGGCTGCGAGCGAAAACAGCTCGCCCCAGTCGAATCTGCTCGAGCGGCATCCGGCGGTGCGCTGGGGACTTGTTTCTGCGGCGATTGTCGTTGCTGTCGTGGGACTCACGATCTTGGGGCGTCCAGGCTCAAAGCCGGCCACACCGGCGACGCCAGCGGTCACTCCGAAAGTCGATGCTTTGCCCAGTCCAGATCCTGGTCCCGCAAAGCGTGTGCAGTGGCAGCTTCGGACGTCGCCAGTAAGCGCCGAGATTCTGCGTGTTTCCGATGGTGCGCTGCTGGGCAAGACACCCTGGCAGAGCGAGCAGTTTGCCGGCCAGGGCGCACAAGAGCTGCGTTTGGTGGCCCCTGGTTACGCAGACAAACTTGTGGTGCTCGACCTAAGCCGAGACGAGCAGCAGAACCTCCAGCTGGAACCGGTGGGAGCGAACCCAGCTTCCAACACGGGGACGAAAGCGGAGACTCCGACAGGGAAGAATCCGCAAAAGGCATTGAAAGCCGATGCTCAAAAGAAAAAGAAGAAGCATCAGATTGAAATCGAAGAGTAGGACGTGGATTTCGGCGGGGCTTTTTTCGGGAGTCCTTCTGTTCGCTGGGCCTCTGTGGGCGCAGGACAAAGAAGATGCTGCCGGAAGCGACATCTGCATCGCTGACGCCATCTGCCGTGCGCACTACAGCCGGGCACGCAAGCTCTCCAAAAAGGACGACTACGAGGGCGCGATCGAGGCGTACGAAGCGGCGTATCGGCGCAAGCCTGCGCAGTGGCTGCTCATCAACATGGGGCGAACGCTGCACAAGCTGGGGCGGACGCAGGATGCGATCGATCAGTATCGACGCTATCTGGAATCGGAGGATGCCAACGCCGAGCTGCGCAAGAAAGCGGAGCAGTTTCTGCGTGAAGCGGAGACCGATCTGGCCTCACGGCCCAAGAAAGATCCGGCCAAAGCGCCGACAGATCCAGCTGCAACCGGACCCGGAAATCTGCCTCCATCTAGCGGCGGTGGCGAAACGCCTGGGAGTTCGTCGTCAGTAGCACCAAAGACAAATGTCACCACACCCGATCTAAAGCCGTTTGTGGTCGAGCCGGTTGCGCCTCCATCCTACAAAGAGCCACCCCCGAGTCGACTTGGACCCCTGTTCTATGGCGGCTTGGCAGTTGGGGGCGCTTTGATCGTTGGCGGTGCGATTACCGGAATCCTCGGACTTACGACCGCCAAGACCCTTCAGACCACACCGTATGCCGGTTCCGTCGATGCGAGCACACTTCCAGACCTGCAAAACCGCGTTCGCGGTCTGGGCTATGCAACCGATGTGATGATTCCCCTGGGCGTTGCGACTGTGGCCGTCGCCACCATCGTGTCCCTGGCCCGAAAGCCTGCTGAAGCCAAGAGCGCGACGACAGTGCCAGCGACTCCGCCTGCCGCTGCTGCACCTGTCTCAGGGGCAGTCGCTCCTGCTGCCCCCGCTCCGCCGGCTCCCAGCGCGACGCCTGCTGCAGCCCCCAGCGTGACGCCCGCAGCAGCCCCCAGCGTGACGCCTGCTGCAGCTCCGGCGGCCCCCAATGTGACTCCTTCAGAGACTCCCAATACGGCTCCTAACCCAACTCCCTAAACCTGTCGAAGGAGTGGATCATGTCCTCGCTACTTCGTACCTCGGCGCTGCTCCTTGGCATTCCGTGGCTCGTCGGCTCTTGTTCTCTCGTTCTTGATTCGAGCATCAAGAAGGCAGTCGGTGAGCCATGTTCCGCAGACACAGAGTGCCAAGCCGCCAAGTGTCTGCTTAGCTCTTTCGCGCCGACTGAAAAGACCGGCGTCTGTTCCGTTTCGTGCAGTGCTGCGAGTGACTGTCCGGCCCCTTCGACATGTGTGAAGCAGCAGTGTCAGCTCCCGCTCACCGTCGGCGTGGCCATGACAGGCTTTCCGGGTGAGCTGGAGGGATGGACTGTGGCGCACAACGACTCGCTGCAAGCGACCAGTGATGCGCTCGGCTACGTGAAGCTGGAAAAGAAGTTTGGTCTGACGCCTGGAAAAGTGCTGTCGGATGTCAAAGATCTGGCAACCCGGAACCAGGTCATCATTGGCAACACCGTCGATTACGGAGACGACTTTGTGGCCGCGGCCAAGCTGTTTCCAGACAAAAAATTCCTGGTCGTAAACGACGGTGTTCGCTACGAGTATCCGGGCCGGACTCCCAACTTTTCGACGTACTGGGTGCACCGCGAGCAAGCTTGGTACATCGCCGGAAAAGTGGCTGCAGCCAACGGTCGGAAGCGACTTGGCGTGATCAGCGCGTTCATCAATCCCGACTGCATCCGCGATGTGAATGCGTTCACGCTGGGCGCTCGCTCTGTGGATCCGACGATCGTGGTCGAAGTCCGCCACATGGGCTTCTGGTTCGACATCAATACGTCACCAACGTATCCCTATCCGCAGATTTCTCCGACGAGCATGAACTATCGTGAGGAATACCTGACCCGGATGATGTGGGACTCTGGGGTGGAAGTGATTGCGCACCTTGGGAATACCCAGCGCTCGGTGAAGCTGATCGATCAGCTGATGGCACAGACTCCGAATCGCATGCCAAAAGCGTGGACGTTTGCCAACGACGTAAAGACCGGCTGCAAGGACAGCACCGGGGCCTACTTCCCAACCTGCATCGGATCGATCTACGAAAACTGGACGCCCATCTATACGCGCATCCTCGATCAGATTCAGCGCGGCGTGTACACCGCCAGCACCGTCGAAATGGACATCGATGGGACAGAAAACACCTCGGTCGGTGTGGCCATCAATCCCAAAGGTCCGGGCGATGATCTGGCGACCCGCGCGCTGATGCAGAACCTTGCGCAGTCACAGAATCCGGGTCCGCGGTATCGGGTCTTTGCCGGACCGTATGACATAAACGGTCAGCGTGACAAAGACGGGGACGGAATTCCCGATGGCACGCAGAAGATGCTGCCGGGCGAAACCGTAAACGACAGCGAGCTTGCGCGGATGTGCTGGTTTGTAAAAGGTGTGGTCGAAAAGACCAAGCTCAATGATCCAAAGTCCGCGGATCGCGATGCACTGGTGCCGGGCGGACTTGTGCCTGGAAGCAGCGCCGCCAATACCCTTCAGCCCTACGTCGCCGAGACCGAAGACAAGCTGGTCCTTCCCACCGGCCTGTCCGCCAAGTGCAAAGAAAATTCGTTCTAGAGATCGGGGGCGGTCAGTTGGTGGGGCTCATGCGGCGATACAGACCCACCACGGTGCCGAGCAGGTTCACCGGACGAAACTCATCGCGACGGACACGGATCGGCTGAAACCGACTGTTCGCGGGCTTAAACACGATCTGATCGGGCTCTGGGTGGTAGTACTTCACCGTCGCTTCATCGCTGATCATCGCCACCACGATGTCACCCGGATTCGCCATCGGCTGTTTGCGCACAAACACAAAGTCCCCATCGAAGATCC